>CAZSEG010000240.1:0-1511 GCA_964605875.1 uncultured Chitinophagaceae bacterium | reverse complement strand
GACCAAAGCTATGGGCTGTGGTGCGTGATCCAGCAATGCCTGAGCCGCACTATTTTTCCTATCGGTGGTTTTCACAAACCCGCTATCCGCCAAATGGCACGCGATATGGGCTACTTAGAACTATCCAACAAAGCCGAAAGTTTTGAAATTTGTTTTGTACCCGACAATGACTATCGCGGCTTTTTAAAACGCAAAGACCCAACGCTGCAAGCGCGTGTGCAAGGCGGCAATTTTCTGGATGTTGCAGGCAATGTAATCGGCAAGCATGAAGGCTATCCTTTTTATACCATCGGGCAACGCAAAGGCTTGGGCAAGGCATTTGGCAAACCAATGTTTGTAACCGAAATTCAACCCGAAACAAATACAGTAGTATTGGGTGAAGAAGTGGATTTGGAACGCAACGGCATGAAAGTGGGCAAGCTGAATCTGCAAAAATACGAGCGAATAGAAGGCTCAATGCCTGCAATAACTAAGGTGCGTTATAAGCATGATGGCGAAAGCAGTGTTATTAAACAGGACGGTGAAATTATTGATGTGGAATTTATGACTAAGGTAAATGCCATCGCTCCGGGGCAAAGTGCCGTCTTTTATGAGGGCAATGATGTGATTGGAGGCGGAATAATTTTAAACGGATATAATTTATGAGAAATCAGAAATCAGAAATCAGAGAGCAGAAAATACAAGTAGGCAGTAGGCAGTGGGCAGTAGGCAGTAATCCGCTGCCATTTTTCATTTTTCTTTTTTCGATTATCTCGTTAGTTCCCTCCTGCAAAGACAAGGTTGAAGATTACAATGCGCTGTATGAATACGAATATTATCCGCTGGATTCGGGCAGGTATATTATTTATGATGTGGACTCTATAAAATACAGTTGGCAACCCACAGTAGGCAGCGATTACATTCAGTATCGCGACACAATTCGCTACCAGTTGAAAGAATATTATGCAGGTACTTTTTACGATAGTTTTCAGGGTAATTTGAAATACAGGATTGAATATTACAGAAGAAAAAGTCAGGATGAACCCTGGCAGAATGACAGGGTGTGGTATGCGCTGAAAACATCAACAAGCTTACAAAGACAGGAAGATGATTTGCGGTTTTTGAAATTGGTTTTCCCGCCCCGCGAAGGCTACACGTGGGACGGCACTTCGCTTATTCCTAAAACGGGCGTTTATGAATTTCTCACCGATTGGAAATTCAAGTATGAAGATGTGGGCAAACCACTTACCGTAAATGGAAAAGACTTTGAAAAAACATTAACCGTTACGCATATCAGCACAGGAGAAAGCAATCTTTTAGAGTACCAGTACAGCAAAGAAATTTTTGCAAAAGGTGTAGGTATCATCTACAAGGATTGGGATAAAATTGAAAAGCAATTAGTGAGTTCATCATGGGAAAACCCACAAAAAGCAAATGGTCATCGCCTGAGAATGAGAATAAACAGCTACTACCCATGATGAAAAAAGTTACGAGTTGCGAGTTGCGAGTTGCGAGTGGATGCACGAGGCTGT
>CAZSEG010000239.1:0-1577 GCA_964605875.1 uncultured Chitinophagaceae bacterium | reverse complement strand
AAAATATGCTTTCGATTTTTCAACAGAAATTTTACCACAACACACTCGAACACTGGCTTATTTCACTTGGCATTGTTGTGGGAACTGTTTTGTTTGCGCGTTTCATTTATTGGTTCATCAATTTCTTTTTGAAGCAACTTACTTCGCGCACTTCAACACAACTGGATGATGTGATTTTGGAGCAATTGCGAAGTCCGGCACTTTTCGCCATCATGCTTACGGGGCTTTGGTTTGCATTAGAAAGGCTTCATTTTACCACCAGAGCGGATGCAAATATTGACAAGGCTTTTACGCTGTTGATTGCGATAAATATTACATGGCTTTTTGTAAGAATTTTAAATGCACTTATCAAGGAATTTCTGTTGCCCTATTCGCAACGTAACGACAACAACTTAGATGAACAACTGATTCGATTGTTGCAACAGGCAGTGCGCGTAATACTGTGGTCGCTGGGCTTGGTGGTTGGTTTGAACAATGCAGGCTTTGATGTAGCTGCACTGATTGCAGGGCTTGGCATCGGAGGTTTGGCAATTGCTTTGGCATCGCAGGACACGGTGAAAAATATGTTTGGCGGTGTGATTTTGTTTTTAGATAAACCATTTCAAATAGGCGACAGGGTTGTGATTGACAGCATGGATGGTTTGATTATGGATATTGGCATCAGAAGCACGCGCATCAGAACTTTAGAAGGTAGGTTGGTTACAATTCCCAATGCTTACTTTTCGGAGAAACCTATACAGAACGTAACGCAGGGACCGTTTCTTAAAATACATCTTACGCTGGGTTTGGTGTATGATACGCCTTACGAAAAGATGCAGGAAGCCATTGCAATCCTTCAGGATATTGCAAAAGCAAATCCTCATCTGACGAATGATTATGTTGTCTTTTTTGAGAACTTTAATGCCTATTCAATGGATATTAAATTTTCATTTTCTATAAAACCGGGTTCAGAAAATACACAGGTTCGTTCAGATATTAACTTTCAGATTCTGAAACGTTTTACGGCTGCCGGTTTGGAATTTGCGTTCCCTACGCAAACTGTGTATGAAAAACAAATAAATTAGTGCAGGCGGAACTGTTCAGGCAAACCTGCTGCTTACAACAAGTTCTTTATTGCCCGCTTCGTGGCGATAAAATCCTTCGCCCGATTTTACACCCAAGTAACCGGCAGTAACCATATTCACCAACAACGGACAAGGTGCATATTTCTGATTGCCCAAGCCTTCGTGCAGCACACGCAAAATAGCAAGGCAAACATCCAAGCCGATAAAATCGGCAAGCTGCAACGGACCCATCGGGTGCGCCATACCGAGTTTCATTACGGTGTCAATTTCATACACGCCCGCAACGCCTTCATACAAAGTATAAACGGCTTCATTTATCATCGGCATCAAAATTCTGTTGGCAACAAAACCCGGGTAATCGTTCACCTCCACAGGCGCTTTATTCAACTGCTTTGCAAGGCTCATTACGGTTGCTGTGGTGTCAGCATCAGTAGCATAGCCGCGAATTACTTCCACCAATTTCATCACCGGCACAGGGTTCATAAAGTGCATTCCGATGACCTTGTCGGCACG
>CAZSEG010000238.1:0-1601 GCA_964605875.1 uncultured Chitinophagaceae bacterium | reverse complement strand
GTTGCCCAACATACATACAGCCATAGTTTTTTGATTGTAACCGCACATGTGCGCGCCCACCACATTGTTGCCTCCGCCTCTGCCCACATACAGCACGCCATTGGGGTCAATCAGCCAATTGTAACCTACATCGCACCAGCCGTTGCTGTTTACATGATAGTTCCAGATAGAAGCCACAACGCCAGCCCAGTTTGTGCTTGTGTTTGTTCCCGCAGCGTGATGCACAATTAAATGCGTTACCGTTGTATAACTAACGCTGCTGCATGATGAATTTGCAGTTAGCCCGTAGCTGCTGCCCCAACTGCTACGCCCGACAGATGTTGGTTGCGAACAACTGCAAGCGCGACCCGCACTTTCTTCGTCCAAATCAACCACACCGTTTTCTGCGGGTTGAACATTTGCGGGGACAAAAAGCTGCAAGGAAATTTTGCTTAACGCTGCTTCTTTTTTGTTGCGAATTATTTTGTATCGAAAGTGCTTGGTTTTGCTGCTTAAATAAATTGGCGGGAAAGAAATTTTATTCTCCGTTTGTTCATTGTGATGGTCGTGCTCCAAAGGTATCCAGCGGTTTTTTGTTTCGCCATCGGGTGTGCCGTAAACAAAAAGCTCAACGGCATCATGGCTGAAATCCGACCCTTGCAGCACAGCAGATATGGCAATAAAAGGAGCTGTTCCTTCAAGTGTATGCTTTATTTTTTTTGAAGCAAACGTTGATGCTTCGGATTCCGAGAACTTTACTTTTTGTAAATTCTGCTCTATGTTTTCGCGGAAAAAATCCTGCGAAAAAAGTATTGCAGGCAGCAACAAAACGAGCAGGGAAAGAATGTTGTATTTGTGCTTCATCTGTTCAAACCTAAGTATTTTTTGCTTGTGTGAAAGAAGAAGGGCGAAACCGTTTGTTCATGTTGTTCCGCTGCTTGCAACGCATTTACAAAAAATTATTGATTCGGTAACTTTTCTTCGTGTTATATTCACACCTCAATCAAAACGAACGGATATGAATAAGATTTTCTATACAGCTATTTTCCTTGCACTGTTTTCTGTTACCTCTTTTGCGCAATTGCTTCGCGGTCCGTATCTGCAAAAGCAAACTTCTACCAGCATGAATGTAAAATGGCGCACAGCCACCATGACATCAGGCAAGGTGTATTATGGCACCGACATGAACAACCTGAACATGACGGCAACAGACACCGTGAACGTGAATGACCATGATGTAGAAATTAAAGGGCTTCAACCATTCACGAAATACTATTACAAAATCGAGTCTGATAATGTTGTATTGAGCGGACCGGACAGCGACCATTATTTTACAACTGCGCCTGTGCCGGGCACTGTGCAACCAATCAGGGTGTGGGCGATTGGCGATTTTGGAAAGGGCAACACCGGTGAAAAAGCAACGCGCGATTCTTATCTGCAATATGCCGAAAACACACATACCGATGTATGGCTTTGGCTGGGCGATAACGCCTATGATACCGGTACTGACCAAGAGTATCAGGATAAAGTTTTTGACACAACAAATGCCTTCGGCAATGTGTTTAAGAATATGCACTTCTATCCCAATCCCGGCAAACACTTCCGTAGTCGTGATTGCCGGG
>CAZSEG010000237.1:0-1647 GCA_964605875.1 uncultured Chitinophagaceae bacterium | reverse complement strand
GCTGCCGGATTCAAATTGGGTGCTTGGGTAGAGGAATTCCTTGCTGCGGGCAACACCAATTTCTACAAAATAGAAAACGGCAAACGTTTATACTACGATATTCCTTCCAAGAGCTACAAAGCAATTCCGGGAAGAGAGTCATTCATCATTCTTTCAGACATTCAATCTTCTACCAAACCGATTTGGAAAAACAGCGGTGCAAGAATTGACGACTTGGGCGATGGCGTGTTGAACGTTTCATGGAACACCAAAATGAATTCATTGGGTGGTGAAGTTTTAGAAGCTATCAATAAAGGTATTGACCTTGCTGAAACACAAGGCTGGAATGGCGTAGTGTTGGGTCACCCGGGTGTGAACTTCAGCGCAGGCGCAAACCTTGCCATGATTTTCATGATGGCGATTGAACAGGAGTATGATGAATTGGATTTTGCGGTTCGCGCTTTCCAAAACACTACCATGCGTTTGCGCTATTCTTCTATCCCTGTGGTAAGCGCTATCAAAGGTTTAACCCTTGGTGGCGGTTGTGAAATCGCTTTACACAGCGACAGCGCGGTAGCTCAGGCAGAAACTTATATCGGTTTGGTAGAAGTTGGTGTGGGCTTGATTCCGGGCGGTGGCGGAACTAAAGAATTGGCTTTGCGCGCCAGCGATGCTTTCTATGCAGGTGATACACAAATCACTCAATTAGCAGAGCGTTTCACCGCTATTGCAACTGCAAAAGTGGCAACATCTGCGCACGAAGGTTTCACCGTAGGTGTGCTTGACAGAAAGAAAGACCTGATTGTATTGAATGCAGACCGTCACATTGCCGAAGCTAAAGAAAGAGCTTTGCAATTGTTTAATGATGGTTACACACAACCTGTTCAGCGCGAAGACATCACCGTGTTGGGCAGAACAGGTTTGGCAGCATTGTATGCAGGTGCAGCGGCTTTCCGTGTAGGTAAATACGCCAGCGAGCATGATGAAAAGATTGCACGCAAAATAGCGTATGTGCTTTGCGGTGGCGACCTTTCTTCCGAATCAAAAGTGAGCGAGCAATATCTTTTGGATTTGGAAAGAGAAGCGTTCTTGCAATTGTGTGGCGAGAAGAAAACGCTGGAAAGGATTCAGTCAATATTGACATCAGGTAAACCATTGAGAAACTAATTTTAAAAAACATATCAAACAAAAAATATGAGCCAAGAAGCATATATAGTAGCTGCATCGCGTACCGCGATTGGAAAAGCCAAAAAAGGAGGATTTCGTTTCTCCACTCCGGTGGATTTGGCATACCATGCCATCACCGATTTATTGAAAAAAGTACCGGGTCTTGACCCTTTGCGCGTGGACGATTTAATCGTTGGCAACGCAGTGCCTGAAGCCGAACAAGGCTTGCAGATGGCGCGTTGGGTAGCCGTGCGTTCATTGCCTGTGGAAGTGCCGGGTGTAACCGTGAACCGCTACTGCGGTTCGGGTGTGGAAACCATTGCTATGGCAACGGCTAAAATCCGCGCGGGAATGGCGGATGTAATCATTGCAGGCGGAACAGAAAGCATGAGCTTAGTGCCGACCGTAGGTTACAAAACCGTACCGAATTACGAAGTGGCGAAAGACCATCCCGACTACTACATCGGTATGGGTTTAACAGCAGAAAACATTGCCGACAAA
>CAZSEG010000236.1:0-1928 GCA_964605875.1 uncultured Chitinophagaceae bacterium | reverse complement strand
ATTGGTGAGTTCAGCAACCATGCGCGCGAAGCCGAAAATGCCACGCACAACATCATGCTTATCAACGACCTTTCAACCGCATATTATCAGCTGCGTTTCGGGGAAACTTTTTTCAGCAACAGAACAGACTATGAAGATTTTGCGCAGAACAGACTGGCGATACTGCGCAGCTTGTACAGGCAGGCAGACACGGCAAGCATTAAGGTTCAGGCGTTGAATCAAATGATTCAATGCCATGAAGTACTGGGAGCGCATCATGGAATCACCGCGATTCTGAAGTTGATTCTAAAGCTCATGGAATTGCTGCCGCCCCATTCGCTCACTGTTGCAGATGCAGCAATCAAGCAGGCACGCTACTATCTGTTGAAGCATGATTATCAAGGCGCGTCAATAGCGTTGCGAACAGAGGAACTGCAAAAGGTGATTGTTTCAAACCGTTTGTTTATTTACAAAGAATGGCTGGTGATTGCCCTGCTTAACGGCAATGAGCCGACAGCCGCAAACACCGAACTGAACAAGTTAAAAAACCTGCAAAATTCACAGCCGAACAGAGGCAGACTTACCGATACAACATTGCTTGAAACTTTGCTGAAATGGCATCAGGGAAATATTCGCGAAGCCCTAGTGCTGACGGACAAAGCCGATACAAAAAATCTTTCCATTCATCAGCAGCTTAGAAGGTTCATGCTTACCGTTGCTGCTGCAATTGCCGACAAAAACGAGGCTGCGTTGGAAAAGAATTTGCACCAAATCATACTATTACTCAACAAAAGCCTTTTGCTCAACAACCCGCGCAACCGCACCATTACGGCTATGGTTGAAATTTTGCTTAAAAACAAAATTTCTGTTTGTGCCGCTTATCCCGAAATTCAGAAGCATCTTGAAATGTTGCAGCAATACTCATGGCATCCGTTGTGTGACGATGCCGTTGCCATTGATGAATTGGTTTGGAAAGAACTAAATGTTGTGCCTAAATATCAGCCTGATAAAATATTTTCAACGGAGATGTTGTTTTAGCAGCTGTTTAATTGGGTATCATGAATAATTCAGAAACGCTTGATAATATTTATATGACAGCGATCAAATTAGCGAGCTGACTGGTGTTATTGTATTTTATTTAAACGGCTTCTGAAGGAAGGCAGATTTTGTCTGCTTAAAATCAATCCCTGAATTTCCGCAAAACGTTTTCATTTGCCAATGAAAAAAATGCTCATGTCTAACATCTCACGTCTAACATCTCATATCTTAACAACCCTTTTCCTTTTTTCCTTTTTCAATATTTCCTTTTCTCAAAACGCATCACACATTCTTCATCAACTCGAAGGCTTGCCCGTGTGCGCAAGCGTGTTGTATGTAGCAGCGCATCCTGATGATGAAAACACGCGCCTCATCAGCTATCTCACCAATGAGCTGCATTACCGCACGGCATATCTTTCGCTTACGCGCGGTGATGGCGGGCAGAATCTTATCGGCAACGAACAGGCGGAACAACTCGGTTTTATTCGCACGAATGAATTGCTTGCTGCGCGAAAAACTGACGGTGGCGAACAGTATTTCAGCCGCGCTTTCGATTTCGGTTTTTCAAAAAATCCCGAAGAAACTTTTCGCTTTTGGGATAAGGAAAAAGTGTTGGCGGATGCCGTTTGGGTGATTCGCAATTTCCGCCCCGATGTGATTATTTGTCGCTTCCCCACTACGGGCGAAGGCGGACACGGACATCACACCGCTTCGGCAATTATCGCGGAAGAAGCCTTTGAAGCCGCAGCCGATGCAAAGCGTTTTCCCGAACAGTTGAAATACGTGCAAACATGGCAGGCGAAACGCTTGCTGTGGAACACTTTCAGTTTTGGCAACCGCAACACCACCGCGCCCGACCAATTCAAAATTGACGTGGGCGGATTCAACACTTTGTTAGGCAAAAGCTATGG
>CAZSEG010000235.1:1743-1973 GCA_964605875.1 uncultured Chitinophagaceae bacterium | reverse complement strand
TCAAAGTCCTGCACCGCAGGAGCAGCGGATGCCACGCCACCGTCATAAGCGTAGAAGTCAATAGTGTTTCCATCGTTATTTACATTGTCATCCAATGTTTGCCCGTTGGGTTTTTCAAACGATACCGAAAGCGTGTGCAATCCTTCTGCTACAGTTAATTCAGGCAACGTAATGTATGCAGTTTGTTGAATACCTAGACTTCCGCTCCATGCAATTGATTGGGTTGAACC
>CAZSEG010000235.1:0-1733 GCA_964605875.1 uncultured Chitinophagaceae bacterium | reverse complement strand
GGTTGAACCGTTATCAAGTCTGTAATAAACTGTTGCATTATTTATCACTGCAATACCTTCATTTTTCACTTGAATAATTGGCTTAAATTTCAGTCCGCAGATGGTATCAACAGGCAACAGCACTTTGGCTAATGCGCCATCTAAATTCAAAAAGCAATTTGAAATAGCAGTTTGAAAAGAGCCTCTGTTTCCTTGTCCGCTGGTAGTTAATACGCCATACATTCTGTCAGCCTGCCCAAGCGTGAACATATTGCGGCAGCCGTCATCCGTATAGTCCATGTAATTATTGAACATATCCTGCGAGCCGCAAGAAGTTTTCGGATGGCTTGGGCATCCAAAATATCTGCTTTGTTGGTCGGGAGTATCATCAACGAAATCTGTCGAACCAAAACCTCCGTTGTAGCACTGACCGTCATTAAAATTATGAAGCAATCCAAGCCAGTGCCCAACTTCATGCACAATGGTTCTGCCTCCGCGATAACTGGGGCTAATTAGCGTTCCCGTTGTTCCGATTGTATTAAAACGGGCTGCCACGCCATCTGTTGAATTGTTGGTGAAATAAGGAAGCGTTGCATAAGCCAATACGCCCTCGTTTGCCAAAGTGCCGCCAAAGCGACAACTCCAGATATTCAGATACTTCGACCTGTCCCAAATAGTTGAAGGCTTTAACTGGCTTTCAATTTCATTTTCGGTATCCCATGTGGTTTTATTGAATTGCAATCTGTCAATACCGTTTGTCGGGTTTCCCTGCGGATCGAATTTTGCCATACAAAACTGTATGTAAGTATTTGCGGCAAGCGGTTTGAATATTTCGGGAATATTGACAGTGTCGCTGTTGCTTAAACTGAAATCGCGGTTCAATGCGTCAATCTGCGAAAGGATTTGCTCATCGGTAATGTTTTCGCCTGTTCCGTAAGCATCGCCATCGTGAATAATGTGAAAAACAACAGGTACATAAATTACATTCAGCCCCGCGCGCGATGCAGGCGCACCTTGCTGTTGCTTATGTTTTAAATGTTCAAACATCGCATCATAATCCGCTTGCAGTTCAGGATTGTTCTTTACGCGATTTTCTAAGAATGATTGTGTGCCGCATAAGTTTTGCCCCATTGCAACAGTGCCGGATAACATTATTGCCGCTACTAAAATTTTGTTCATTTACGATTATTGATTTGTATTTTTTTTAAAACAAAAGCGGTCAAAGGTAGAAGATTGTAGTTTGTATGCAAATGGTTGTAATCGGTAATTATTTGGCTCAACTTATTCAGCCGCAAGCCACCAACTGACGGTTAAAATATTTGTCATGGGTAGCCCTACAACAGGCATCTTATTTTTAACAAAACTTTTTTTAGAAAAAGTTTTTGAAAATTAAAAATGTGTTCTTATACTTGCAGTGCCTGCACGTAGGGGTGCGTGCAGGTCATAGTGGTTTTAGGGTTAGCCGTCTTGTGAGGAAACTTACAAGGCGGTTTTTTTTGGGGGAATTATGAGTGATGAGTTGAATTACAAAAAATAATAGCCACAGATGCACAGATGAAAACAAAATTATCTGTGCATCTGTGGCATATAACAAAACCATCTGTGCATCTGTGGCATAAAAACAAAATCAACCGAGCATTGCCAGCTTCAAGCCGAGTTCTAAATCATTAGCGGCTATTGTATTCTTTACAAGCTGATGCAAATTATTTTCCTCAATTGCTTTCTGCACTTCGGGCAATTGCTTTGTTGCTTCC
>CAZSEG010000234.1:0-1982 GCA_964605875.1 uncultured Chitinophagaceae bacterium | reverse complement strand
CAGCGATTTTATAAATGCAATTCCCGATGGACATTATGTTTTGGTTTATACGAATTGCTATCAAAATCCAAATTATACAACTTGGGATACCGTGCTGATAAACGCGCTTGTAAACAAGTTGGGCGCAGCAACATTTCAGCAATTAAAGAATGGTTCTATCAATCAGCCGTATATTTATTTCACTCAAAAAGGCAATCCGAATTACACATCCACAAGCGTGTTGGGAACGGGCGGAATCGGCTCTCAGGTAAGCACTTCCGTTCTCTTAAACGGAAGATGGCACGAAGGATTTATGACCTCAACAGTTATTGGCCCCGCAATGGAATGGGGCAGTTTTCACTGGCGCAAAAACGCTTTGGAAAATCCCACAACCGATGGTGACACCGTCAGCATTTACGGCATCAACAATGCAAATCAAAAAACGCTTTTGCTGAATACCACACAGCCCGATAATTTTATTCAGAACATAAACGCGCAGCAATATCCTTACCTGCAATTGCAATTGAAAACACGCGATGATATTGACAGAACGCCAACGCAACTTTACTACTGGCGTGTGTTGTATAAAGAAGTGCCGGAAGCGGCATTGAATCCCGCAGTTTACTTTAAGGCAACCGACAGTGTATTGCTGGGCGGCAACTATACTTTTGAAATGGCTGTGGAGAATGTTACCGACATTCCTATGGATAGTTTATTGACAAAATACATTTTGCGCGATGCAGCATTAAGCCCATACACTTATTATATCAAGCAAGATTCATTGCGAGGTTTGGATACCATGATTTTGAAATTGAGTGTGCCGATAAACGGCAACAATTATCAGGGAACAAACCGCGTTTATATCGAAACAAATCCTTTGGATAATAACCACCAGTTGGAGCAATATCACTTCAACAACATTGCAGAAGTGAGTTTCACAACAGGTGGCGACAACATCAATCCGTTGCTGGACGTAACTTTTGACGGCAAGCATATTGTGAGCGGAGAATTGGTTTCGGCAAAGCCGAACATCATCATCACATTAAAAGATGAAAATAAATTTCTTGCTTTAAACGATACTTCGCTGATGGATATTTACATCAAGTATCCGAACGAAGCCAAGCCGCGCAAGTTTGCTTACGATAACAATGTGCTTACGTTTTATCCTGCAAACGACAACAATCTGGCGAAAGACAACACCGCTAAAGTTGAGTTGAAACCTGTATTTACGGTTGATGGAAGATACGAACTGATGATAAGCGACCGCGATCGTAGCGGCAACCAAAGCAGCAGTTCGCCAAACAGATACGAAGGCGATGTTTACTACGATTACAAAACTTCGTTTGAAGTTGTTACCAAAACAAGCATTACGAATATTCTTAATTATCCGAATCCGTTTACTACTTCAACCAAGTTTGTTTTCACACTCACTGGCAGCGAAATTCCCGACCAGATGAGCATTCAGATTATGACTATTCGCGGAATTGTGGTGAAGCAGATTACACAAGCGGAATTGGGGCAGATTCGCATTGGCAACAACATCACCGAATACGCTTGGGATGGGCGCGACCAATATGGCGACCTGCTTGCCAATGGCGTTTACTTCTATCGAGTAGTTACCAAAATGAATGGCGAAAAAGTTGATCACCGTGCCGAAAGTTTCGACAAATATTTCAAGAAAGGTTTTGGAAAAATGGTGATGATTAGGTAGTTTGAAATAACGTGAGTTATGATTTAAAAACAGTCAAATACATTTTTAACTACATAGAAACCGTTTGCGTTAGCAAACACTCTGTTACTCCTCTACTCTGCGTGCAATCAAAAAGTTTAAATTTACATAGCCAAAACAGGTTTTGAACATAGCAGATTGCTGATTGAAGTATAAGGAAAAAAGCTATGTTTCTATGCAGTTCAAATAAATAAAATATTTCTCTCAGGGGCTGTTTGGATTTGTATCATAAGAATTTTTATGAGCTATTTTCGAGCGAAACAAGGAAGGATTT
>CAZSEG010000233.1:0-2040 GCA_964605875.1 uncultured Chitinophagaceae bacterium | reverse complement strand
TTTAAATAACGGTGGTGAAGAATACGCCAAAATCGGTGTCGGAAAATCAACAGGAACAAAGTTGATTTCGGCTTCGGGAAATATCAAAAACCCGGGCGTGTATGAAATTGAACTGGGCATTACGGTAGAAGAATTTGTGATGAGCGATGAATGGTGCGGAGGTATGCAAACTGACCGACCGTTGAAAGCGTGCGTGCCGGGCGGTTCATCTGTTCCTGTGCTTCCCGCCAATCTTTTGTTTAAAACGGCAAAAGATGAAACGCGCTTAATGACTTACGAAAGTATGAGCGATGGCGGATTTGCCACAGGCTCTATGATTGGTTCGGGCGGTTTTATTGTGTATGACGACCGCGCCTGCATCGTGCGCAATACTTGGAATTTCTCTCGCTTCTATCACCACGAAAGTTGCGGACAATGTTCACCTTGCCGCGAAGGAACAGGTTGGCTCGAAAAAGTTACGTGGCGATTGGAACACGGCTACGGCAATATGGAAGACATAGATTTACTTTGGGATATTCAACGCAAAATTGAAGGCAACACAATTTGTCCGCTTGGTGATGCAGCAGCATGGCCCGTAGCCGCAGCCATTCGCCACTTCCGCCACGAGTTTGAGTATCACGTTCGCTTTCCCGAAAAAATAAAAGACAGGAAACATTTTGAATATGAGCCGTGGGAAAAGGTGAAGCATTTGATGGCGAGGGAAGAAGCAGTTGGGGTTTAGTTACTCTCTTGTGCATATCCTTTTCAAATCTTATTTCGGTTTATTACAAAGACAAACTCGACCTGCTTGTAAAAGAACTGGCGAAAAATAATGTTACCATTTACAGCACAAATTGAACTTTCGGAGCAGGATATAGCCAACGGTCGTGTTTATACCCATCGCAAATTGAAAATCTACGCGAGAAATGGAAGGAATCGCTGTAATTCGGACGGAAAATGCCAAACGCCAGTTACAGAAAATTTACCATCACATTGCCGAGGAATCAATTGTTCAATCTGATTTGTGGCAAACAAATCTGCAAGAAAACTTATGTTTGGCTTCAAATGTTCAACGAGCCGCCTTTAAAATATCTGCCGCCTTTTTTCAAAATACTGTCCTTGTTTTCATTGATGGTGTTGAGTATGCAAATCATGTTTTTTGCAGGCGCGTTTATCGGTCATCAGTTTCTTGGTGTAGAAAATGCCGAAACTTTTATGAGCGATGTTTCGGAGCAGGCAAAAAACCCGATGGCAGCTTTGGTGTTGCAGGGACTTGGATCGGGCTTTGGCGCGTTTTTGTTGCCCGCGCTTATGTTCAGTGTTTTGGTGAGCGGAAACATCGGCAGCTATCTTACCTTGAATGTAAACCCTTCGGCTAAACATATTTTGTTGGCAATCGGCATCACGCTTAGCGCAGGGATTTTTGTTTCGCTTTTGGTAGAGTGGAATAAGCTGATTCAGCTTCCCGAATCGCTTAAAGTGCTGACTGAAATGCAGCAAAAATATGAAGCACTTATTGAAGCATTTTTTACGGATATAAATTTCTCTCGCTTTATTTTGCTGACGATTGTTTTGGCGGTGTTGCCTGCGCTTGGCGAAGAACTCTTTTTTCGCGGCTTGGTGCAAAAAATTCTTTCGCAAACCATCTTGGGTAATCATGGTGCAATCCTTGTAACCGCCATTGCTTTTGCCGTGATGCACTTTGAGTTTTTCAATCTCTTTGCCATTCTGTGGATGGGCATTACATTGGGTTATCTCTACTTTTATTCGCAAAGTATTTGGGTGAGCATTGCGGCACATTTTTTGAATAATTTTCTGCAAGTGCTTTTGAAATATCTTTTTGCATCAGGCATTATAAAAACAGATGTAACCACCGTAGAAAGCCTGCCGCTTTACGCAACTTTGTCCGCAGGGTTTGTGATGTTTGGTTTACTTTGGCTGTTGAAACAAAACCGCATTGCACCTCAGCCCGAAGCATCTCAAACACAAACACAAACAACAGAACATGAATAATTTCTTTGTAAGAACTGCAAGCGCATAAGTGTTTGTTTTCATTATGGC
>CAZSEG010000232.1:0-2134 GCA_964605875.1 uncultured Chitinophagaceae bacterium | reverse complement strand
ACCATTTACGGATTGACGATTTACAGATTGAAAAGGCGAATGGCTGTTTCGTTGGTCTTTCGTCTTTGGTCAATCTGTCAATCCGTAAATCTGTCAATTGTCAATATAATATATCATTCCTGCTTTTAGGTCGCCTTTCTATCTGCCATTTAAAATCTTTCAAAGTATAATCATCCTTCGGCAATAATTTAATTGGCGTAAACACCGCTTCGGGCTTCTTCTCAAAAGTGATTTTCCGCATTTTCTTTTCGGCAAAATACAACCACATCAACGCACTCTTCGCTTTGTTCGCGCCCATTATTTTGCCGTTATCTTCTTTACCGAAATAAAGGCTTTCGGCATTCTGCACCACCTTTACTTTGCGCAATTCACTTTCAATAAAATACCCGAAAATATTTTTGCCTTTTATCTGGTCGTAAAATTCAAATGCCGATGGCGAAATGATAAAACCGTTGCGCATCATTTTCAGTTCATCGGGCTTTTTGTTTTTTACTGTAAGAAAAATTGTATCGGCAGTCATTTGTATGCTGTCATTCCAAATCACAGGTTTTTGATGAAAGCGAAACGTAGAATCTTCAAACGAATAATACAGCGAATCGCACACGCCCTGCATATCTTTCATAAACATACGCACTTTGTGATACGCATAAAAAATGCGCGTGCTGTCGCGCTCCGATTTGGTCATGCTTTTGAGCGTGTCGGCAGTTAAAAACAGCGAATCATTTTCCAATTTGTAAATCAGCACAGGATGGTTGGTAGCCTTGATGTACTGTTGGTTTTCAAAGTATTCGCCTTTGTTGCCGGTGATGGAAACTTCCATTGAGCTGTCGCGCCATTCAAACGTTTTCAGGCATCTTCCGTAGCCGCGAAAACGTTCGTAATAAAGGCTGTCGGTGAAAAGCGTTTGCGGAGAATTATTCACCACCGTGCCTTTTCCAAACGAAGCAATATCGCTTTTGCTGTCGTACCAACCCGACTTGCAATTGATGGAACTTTCTTTATTGATAATGGTAGTTTTGCCGAAAAAATAGGCTATATCGGTTTTCATGTCGTAATGCAGCGTATCCGACACAAGGCGATAATTAGAATCAATAATTTCAACATTATTGCGAAAATGCACCATGTCCGTAGCCGAATAAAAATACCCCTTTTCGCTGGTGATGGTTGTGTTGTTGCGCAACACTTTTCCGCCCGATAAATAATAGGAAGTTTTGGTAGCCGAATTGTAAATCAGTTCGTTTGAAAGCAAAGTCATATTGGGTGTTTTCAGCCGCACATTGTGCAGCAGTTTTGCCGTTTTATCATTGCCCGTGTAATACAACACATCGCTGTAAGCATCAATCGTATCCTGCCTGATGTGTACGTGTCCGAACGCATCCACCGAGTTCTCATCGCGCTGAATTTTCGCGCTGTCGCAAAACATCAAAACATCATCCTGCTTCAACCGCACATCGCCCGAAAGCAGCGTATAACGCTTGCCGCCCAACTCGGTATATTTCAGGTAATCGGCATGAATAATCTGCACCTCTTTTGTAGAATCCTGCGCACGCAAATTCCCGAACAACAACACCGGAATAACCAACAAAAAAACACGAAATATTTTCATGAAAACCAAATCAGGAAAAGCTGCCAAGTTTTGCCCGCAATTCTATCGGCTCGCAACATAAATAAAAATGAAGGTAAAAGTCCATATACCAAGAAGCCGTTTAAAATTATTTCATCAAATAATTTTAAACGGCTTCTCAATTTGACTAAGGGCAGACCATGTTAATCTCTAATCAACATCACCGTGCCTTTGATGACGGTAGGTGTGTCGTTGATGTCCGGCATGGTCAATAAATAGAAGTAAGTGCCGGGCGAAACAATTTCGCCTTTGTAAGTTCCATCCCAACCGTCAAGCCCTTTGTAGAGTTCTTGTCCCCAACGGTTCATGATTACCAAATCGTAGTTTTCCAAGAACTTGTCGTTTCTGCCATCGCGGTTAGGCGTAAAGGCATTCGGGAAGTCGGCAACAACAACTCTTTCGGTTTTCCTGTCCGCAAAACATTGTCCTTCATTCACCACTACCGAAACAGAATCTTTATCCAAAAACTTAGCGGAACTGTAAGTGTTTTCCTTTCCGCTTTGCACCGAT
>CAZSEG010000231.1:0-2143 GCA_964605875.1 uncultured Chitinophagaceae bacterium | reverse complement strand
GGCTTTTCGATGCCGTATTTCTCATACAAGTAATCATCACTGAGTGGCAACCCTAACTGATTTTTAAGTTTAATATCAACATCCGCTTCCTTCGACTTCGATTCAACATCACTTTTGTTTTTCTTTACGCTGAACCTGCCGCCTCCTGTGTAGATGCCGTTGGCTTCTAATATTTTTACAAGCCGCTTATTGAGGAGTCTGCGAACAAAATTGATGTCGCTTATATTGATGTCATCTTCTGTCTGTCCATGAACAATAGACTGCGCGTAGCCGCTGCTTGCGCTACTTGTAGTTGTTTCGGTTTGCCCCAAAACGCCAACACTTATTTCATCGTTTAGCGCAGTTTTGAATGAGTTATTTAGTTCGCCTGTTGGGTTGTTGCTTCCTCCCTGAAGGAACTGTAATTGAGTGCCTGCCGGTCGCACAATTTGCCCGCCTGCGCCCATGTTTTCAAGTGCCTTTAGTAGCATCAATCTTTGGCTTTCATCGTAGCCGTCCCAAATAGCGTCAATTAGCGGCTGTCCAAACTTTTCTATGAACTGCGCCCAATCGCCCCAATTACCACGTTTGAAAATTACCAGTGGCGCAATTTTCAAAAGCAGCCCCAAGTCGTCAGGTTTACCCGCCTCCAATACTGTATCTGCATAAATACCTTCACGAATATTGATACCGGAATTGGCAGTTTGTTCATAGCTCACTACGCCCAACTTAGGTCGCATGTGCTTTCGAGGCACAAGGAAAACACCCCAAGAGCCATCTTCATAAAAGTCGAATTCAAGCATGGTGTAACCCCATAATCTTGATTGTACTATTTCGCTTACAACCGTCTCAAAGTCGGGTGTGTCTATCCATTCCTTTATTTCTTCTACTTCCTTACCATTAGCGTCTAAAAACTGCCACTCAATATTTGTAACAGCCATAATTCGTTTGCCAACGACAGAAGTAAGATGAAGGTCTAACATTACCTCATCATACAGGTCGTAAAGCTCCGTTCTGCGTGGCTCAGTCGCCTCTGCTGCCCGTAATGCACTGCGCCATGCTTCAATGTCAACTATACGCCTGTTTATTGGGCGTACGGTTATTTGCTGCACTACCACCGGGAGTGGATTTCCTTCAGCATCTTTTTCGGCTTGCTGCCTGCCCATAAAGCCTTGCACTGTGGTGCGTGGTTGAATTTCTTCTTTTGCCATATCTTAAAAATGGTTTTTGCGTTTCTTATTGCTGCTTACATGAAAAAATGTTGCCTTGTCTTCGGGTTCGGCAGGCAGCCATCCGGGCTGCACTATTTTGCCTGCCTGAATATCTTTTAGCCATGCTATGGCTCGGTCGTAGCGGCTTTGTGCATCTTCATAATCAATAGCCGGATTGGCTAACACAATAAAGTGCCACTTAGCCATGTTCTTCACGTGCATCATCAGGATGGGGTCGGCAAGCCATTCGGGGTTCATATCCACGTTATCAAACAACTGCTCTACGCGGTAGCGGCTGCAATAGCCTTTTGCCTCGGCAATGGCTGCATGGATGGCACTTTCAATAATAGTGGCATCGCCCTGAGCTACTATATTGCTTACACCTGTGTAGATGTGCGTTTTCATTTGAGCTACTGTAATGAATGGCATATTTTAAATTTGTTTTAAAAGCGTTTTGAAGATTTCTTTTTGCCCACCATTTGGAAGTCGTTTGGGTTTACCACTTTCACCTTTTCATCAATAATGAACACCGCACCTTCCACGGCATCGGGCGCGTCCATCGTCTTGCTGTTGGGGCTTGCCGCTTTGAATTGCGCCTCCAAGCGTTTCATGTGCGGGTTTTCCTTTTCAGCAAGGTTTAAAATCAAATAGCCGTTGCGGTTGAGAGGTTCTAACCGCGCCTCTACGCGGGTGTATTTCTCGCCCTTCTGCCGCGCATCCGGTGTGAGGTGCAATGAGGTGTTGTTAGCTTGGTTTTTGGTATAGATAAGCGGTTTAATCACCTGCTGATAAAACGGGTCTTGCAGACTGTTATTTTCAATGTAGCGATACACAACCTTTGCGCCTTTGGCATACTCGCTTGCGGCAAAAATCCAATCTATAAAAGTGCTGTTGTTAACATTGTCAACAAAGGCTTTCATCACATATCGGTACTGCCCGCGATGCCCTACCAC
>CAZSEG010000230.1:0-2210 GCA_964605875.1 uncultured Chitinophagaceae bacterium | reverse complement strand
CTTATTTGTTTTGCCGATAAAAACCCTGCCGCGCACCGATACAAAACTGTTCTTTTTGGTTGGTATTCCTTTAAAGCCTATTACATCAAATTCTTCTCCTTCATAAGTTTCGCTGTTCAGATAATTGAATTCGTAATCATTTAATTTTTCGTCTTCAAAAGATTTTTCGAGCATTACCAAACGCATCAAATCTGTTGGTTTCATGGAAGCGGTCATCTCGCCTTTTTTGTCATACATTTCGTGTTCGCGCACTTTGGTGGTGAACTCTGCTTTTTTACCCTGATACGTTTTTAAATAAGCGTCAAAATCGAAATAAAAATAATGGCTGCGATGCCCGCTGCGCCTGCTGAAATCTTTAAACACCAATCTCATGCGGCTGTAATCGGTTGGGTAATTTTCTTTCACTTTTTTTACTGCAAGTTGCAGCAATTCTTTTGCTGCGAATGGCGTGATAATTACTTCATCTAAATTATACTGATTGGCGCGCATGGTTACAGTTCCGTTTATTTTTTTCAAACCCGAAATAGTTGTGCGGAAATTTTCATAGCCGATGTGCGAAAAGAATATACTGTCATTGTCGGTTGCATCTTTAAAACTCACGCGAAAAATCCCTTCGTCATTAGCATACATTCCCTGTTGTGTTGCCGGAACATACACATTGGCATACGAAAGCGGATAGCCTGTTTCGGCATCGGTGATTGTGCCTTGAAAGGTTTCAGTTTGAGCGAAACAAATTGTAGTGGCAAACAAACTAAATGCTGTGATAGATTTTGTGAGCATATTTTTAAATGTAAGCGGCAATATAGGAGGTTAGTTTTATATTGTAATGTACCAAAAAGCAGATACCCACCGCCAACTTTGGAAAACATAAAGCCGCTGATTTAGTTGTTGCGGCTATGTACCGCTACTTTCAACCCCCGAACAACAGCAAAATATGTTTTACGAATTTATTGCTCCTGCCGATACCGAACTTCTTTTTGGCGATGAAAAATTTCATCCGAATCAAATCGGCACACACATTCAGATTTACAATGGCGAGCCTGTCAACTTACATGAGTTCGACATTGCCATTATCGGTATTGCCGATGGTCGCGGCTCGTTGGAAAATGAAGGCTGCATGACCGCCCCCAACGAGGTGCGCAAACAATTATACAAACTTTATCTTCCCTCAAAACATACTTTTAAAGCAGTTGATTTAGGCAATGTGGCTCCCGGAGCTACCGCCCGCGACAGTTATTTTGCCTTAGCCGCTGCGGTACTTAAATGTGTAACGCACAAAGTTGTTCCCATTATTATTGGCGGCAGCCACGACCTTACCTACGGGCAGTTTTTGGGCTATCAGGATTTACAGGGCATGATAAACGTGGTGAATGTGGACGAGCGTATTGACATGGGTGCTTCGGCTGATGAGCCAGTAAATTCTTCTTCGTTTTTGATGCAGATGCTGATGCACCAGCCGAATTATCTTTTCAACTACAGCCACATCGGGCATCAAACTTATATGAACGACCCAAGCGCGGTGGACACTCTACAAAGCCTGAATTTTGATTGTTACCGCTTAGGATTGTTGCAGAATAATATGGAAGAAGTGGAGCCGATTGTGCGCGATGCCGATATGGTTTCTATTGACATCAGCGCGTTGCGCATGAGCGATGCTCCGGCACACGCGCAGGCTTCGCCACACGGGTTTTATGGCGAGCAGCTTTGCCAGATTGCGCGTTATGCGGGGATGAGCGACAAGGTTAGTTCCATCGGTTTTTATGAATTGAATCCACACTATGATGTGAACCAGCAAACGGCTCAATTGGTGGCTCATGCGATATGGTATTTTATCGAAGGTTACTACAACCGTAAAGACGATACTCCGCAGGAAGACAACAACTACTACCGCTTTACGGTGAAACTTGAAGAAGTTGACCACGAAATTATTTTCTGGAAAAGCAAACGCACCGAGCGTTGGTGGATGGAAATGCCTTTTCGCAACACAAAGTTCAGCCGCGAGCAGCATTTAATTCCATGCTCATATTCCGATTATCAGCTTGCCTGCAACGAAGAGTTGCCCGATAAATGGATGAAGTATTATACGAAAATGCTGTGAGGAGATTTCAGATTTTAGAAGTGCGATTTCAGATTGAACAGCCAAACATATTTAACCACATAGTTGATTCCGATAGCGGGCTATGTCCAAAACTTGTTTTGGCTATGTAAAC
>CAZSEG010000229.1:0-2301 GCA_964605875.1 uncultured Chitinophagaceae bacterium | reverse complement strand
CTCTCAAACCCCTTCATGGAGTTCCCGCGACTCTTCCACCCCTAGATAATCACAGGACTTAGCCATGAAGGAGGTTGAGATGTGAATTTACTTGTCAAATAAAAAGTTGTTCCTTCATATATTTTCCGGCTCGCAATTTGCTTTGTTTCAATCATATCTCCTATCGCACTTCTCAATTGGGGCTGAAAAATTCAGTTAATCGGTTTTGGCTGATTGATTGCCCTTATTGCTTCCAATACTTTTTCAAAATCATCCGATTTATCAATAAAATGGCTTGCGCCCAATTCCATACATTTATCTTTATACACATCTTCTACCAGATTGGTAAGCATTATTTTTTTTATGGCGGGGTGTTGTTCATGCAACATAGCTAAAAGCGTTATTCCGTTTGCCGAAGGCGCATCCGCTTCCAAATGAATATCAATCATCACGGCATCGGGTTTTTGCAGCGGAATCATCTGCAGCGCAAACGTAACATTATGCGCAATTCCCACCACGTCAATATCATTGTGTGTTCCCAACAGTTGCATATATTTATTTGCCACTATTGACGAATCTTCAACTATCAGCACTCTGACTTTTCTTTGAGGAAACGGGTGAACCATACTTACATCTTTAGACGGGGCAAAGATGTGACGGCAAACAACTTTGATGAATAGCGGAAACAATGAAAAAAGAGTGGTTGTTCAAACTACACCAAAGAGATTTACGGATTGACAGATTGACGATTGAAATTCACAAATCTGTAAATAGTCAATGTCCTAATCGTTCAGCTTCAACACGGCAATAAAGGCTTCCTGCGGCACTTCCACCTTACCGAACTGGCGCATTTTCTTTTTACCTTTTTTCTGCTTTTCCAACAATTTACGCTTACGCGAAATATCACCTCCGTAGCATTTTGCCGTAACATCTTTTCGCAAAGCTGAAATGGTTTCACGCGCAATAATCTTAGAGCCGATTGCCGCCTGAATAGGAATAGAAAACTGTTGTTTCGGGATAATGTCTTTCAGTTTTTCGCACATCCTTCTGCCAAAATCTTCGGCTTTGCTGCGGTGAATCATTGCGCTGAAAGCATCCACCTGTTCGCTGTTAAGAAGAATATCCATTTTCACCAAATCGCCTATTCGATAACCTATAGGATGATAATCGAAAGAAGCATAGCCGCGCGAAATAGATTTCAGTCTGTCGTAAAAATCAAATACAATTTCGGCAAGCGGCATTTCAAAAGTTAATTCAACACGCTCAGGCGTAAGGTAATTTTGGTTGATAAGAATACCGCGCTTGTCCATACACAGGTTCATGATTGAACCAATGTATTCCGGCTTGGTAATTACCTGCGCTTTGATGTACGGCTCTTCGATTCTTTCCACCCGCGAAACATCCGGCATATCGGCAGGATTGTTGATTAAAATTTCTTCACCATTGGTGAGATAAGCAAAGTTGCTTACCTGCGGCACGGTGGTGATGATGGTCATGTCAAACTCGCGCTCCAAACGTTCCTGCACAATTTCCAAATGCAACAAACCCAAAAAGCCGCAACGGAAACCAAAGCCGAGCGCAATAGAAGTTTCGGGTTCAAACACTAAGGAAGCATCATTCAGTTGCAATTTTTCCAACGAATCGCGCAGGTCTTCGTAGTCGTCATTATCCATCGGATAAATTCCCGCAAACACCATCGGTTTCACATCTTCAAAACCGTGTATCGGCTCGGTGTTGGGATGCGCGGCAAGCGTAAGCGTGTCGCCCACTTTGATTTCCTTAGCATTTTTGATGCCCGTGATTACATATCCTACATCGCCCGTTTTCACTTCGGGTCGCGGTTCCAGTTCAAAACGCAAAATGCCCACTTCATCGGCATTGTAAACTGCGCCTGTGTTGGCAAACTTAATCTTGTCGCCTTTTTTCACCACACCATCCATCACGCGGAAGTAAGCAATCACCCCGCGAAAACTGTTGAACACACTGTCAAAAACCAAAGCGCGCAACGGACTGTTTTCGTTTCCGCTTGGTGCAGGGATTCTATCCAAAACCGCATCGAAAATTTTATCTACCCCCTCCCCTGTTCTGCCGCTTGCGCGGATGATTTCTTCGCGTTTACAGCCTATCAAATCCATCACCTGGTCTTCCATTTCTTCAGGCATAGCACCCGGCATATCAATTTTGTTGATTACCGGAATGATGGTTAAGCCTTGGTCAACCGCCAGATAAAGGTTTGAAATCGTTTGCGCCTGAATGCCCTGCGAAGCATCTACCAACAGCAAGGCGCCTTCGCAGGCGGCAAGCGAGCGCGAAACTTCATAG
>CAZSEG010000228.1:0-2336 GCA_964605875.1 uncultured Chitinophagaceae bacterium | reverse complement strand
CCCGACCCGTATATTAAATTCAATCAGCTTGGCTTTGCAAACAGAGGCAGCAAAAGTGATGTAAAAAAAACTTCATGGTCGAATTTGAATTTGGTTATTCCTGAAGGCACAGATTCATTAAGCATAGAAGTGTGGGACGAAGATACCGGACCGCCACAAGGCACTAATCCATTAGGTTCTCAGGATGATATTTTGATAAACGCGAAAATTAAAGTCGGGTTGGATACCGCGCGTTTCAGCAACGGCAATGTTACGGGCTTCGTAACTTTCGATACCGTACTTGCAAATTCGGTTGCGGAAACATTGCAGGTAATTATTCATCCGCAAGTTCCTGAACCGACAGTCATTCATGTTGGCGACACGTTTTGCTTGGGCAAATACACACCGATGAAAGTAAGCGGATACAAAGGTTTCGGCTTTCAGTGGTTCAATGATACAGTGCCGATGGATTACGGAAATGATTCGATTTATCAGGCTTATTATTCGGGCAATTACAGTGTGAGTGTAACGAATCTGAAAACGGGTTGCAGCAATCATTCCAACTCAAAAACGCTGAAATTTATACCGCCTCCGCCCGATAGTTTGATAATAGTTTTGCTGCCCGATGGAAGAATTGTAAACAACAATTTTCCAAATTCTGATTACGGTATTCAATGGTTCAAAAACGGACAGCCGATACAAGGTTTAACCATTGACGATTTTGTTTTCTATCCCGATGGAGCGGGCTTTTATTCCTGTGAAGTTTGGCACAAGCAATTTCCGGCTTGCAAAACAACTGCTCCGTTGTTCCTGTTTACAAGCGTGGATGAAGTAACAGGCAATAAAATCAAGGTTTATCCCAATCCATTCAGCAGCGAAATTTTCATTGAATCGGAAGGTTTGGATAACCATGCAAGCATTTTTGATTTGAATGGAAGGGAGTTGATGCGTTCCACTTATGATGATAAAGCAGTTTTCGCAACCGATAAACTGACATCAGGCATTTATTTATTGAGTATCAAAACGCCAAACGGCATTTTTACGCATAAAATCATTAAGTAAAACGTAACTCGGGAATAACATTTTTGATAACCACATAGAAACATAGTTGTGATAAGGCATTTGCAAGTTTGCGTCAGCAAACACTATGTGTTTCTGAACAGGATTTAGCTCAAAAAGCAAAACAGCACCAGAAAAACATAGCTTTTACAGACTCATAACCGTTAGAAATATCTACTAAAAACTATGTTTCTATGTGGTTTCAAGTATTGAGAACATCCCGAACTCAGGCTAAGTAAAATACTGTTTTGAATTTTGAAGTATAAAACTATCTTTGCGCTCCAATTTTTTAAAAAGTAAATAAAATGGCGCATCATAAATCAGCCGTAAAAAGAATCCGTCAAACTGCAAAACGCAGATTAGCTAATCGTTATTTCGCTAAAACCATGCGTAATGCCTTGCGTTCGCTTCGCGCTACCGACAAAAAATCGGAAGCAACAACCGCATTGCCTAAACTTACTGCATTGATTGATAAGCTGGCAAAACGCGGCTACATTCATAAAAACAAAGCAGGTAACTTGAAATCAAGTGTTGCCAAAAGAGTGAATGGCTTAAAATAATTCCAACTAATTATTTCATACATGAGGGCTATCGTTTTCGATAGCCTTTTTTATTTTCCGTTTTGTTATGGAAGATACCTCAACACCATCATTCACAATTAAGACTTGGGCGGAAGAAGACCGCCCCCGCGAAAAATTGTTGCTAAAAGGAAAATCCTCTTTAAGCGATGCAGAGTTGATTGCCATTATCATTGGCTCGGGCAACGAAAAAGAAACCGCAGTAGATGTAGCCAAACGTATTCTTTCATCGGTAGGCAACAACCTCAATGAGCTTGGCAGATTAGATATTGAAGCGCTGAAAAAATTCAAAGGCATTGGCGAAGCAAAAGCAATCGGTATTATTGCGGCATTAGAAATTGGCAGGCGCAGACAAGCATCTTCACCCGAAGAAAAGCCAATAGTGAAAAGTTCAAAACAAGCATTCGATATTTTACAGGCAGAATTAGCCGACTTGCCTTTTGAAGCGTTTGTAATTTTACATTTAAACGCACGAAAGCAACTAATCGGCAAACAGCAAGTGAGCATCGGTGGCATTTCGGGTACAGTGGTGGACAAACGAATTATTTTAAAATCTGCGATTGAAAAATTAAGCAGCAGTATCATCATTGCACACAATCATCCAAGCGGAAATGTAACACCATCTGAACAGGACATTAAAATCACGAAGGAATTAAAACAGGCTTGCAGCTTAGTTGAAATTATTTTAGATGATCATTTGATTATCGGCAATGGCAATTA
>CAZSEG010000227.1:0-2401 GCA_964605875.1 uncultured Chitinophagaceae bacterium | reverse complement strand
GAAGAAGCAAAACAAAGTTTCGACCGCGCTTTGCAAATTTCAAAATTCAAGAATGCAGAAATTCAATATCAGGTTGGTGAAGCCTATTTGTCCGCGCCCGAAAAGAACCTGCCCGAAGCAATTAAGGCATTGGAAGAAGCTGTTCGTTTAAGCCCCAAAAGCACAAATTATTTCATCACATTAGGCGATGCTTATTTGCAAAGCAATGAAGCAGGCAAAGCATTAAGCAAGTATGAAACAGCGCGTGATTTAGATACCAAGAGTGCTGTTGCGCTTATCAAAATTGCCCGCGTAAACCGTAACGGAAGAATTTATCCTGACGCTATCACTGCATTGGAGAGTGCAATAAAAGTGGATGCAAATCTTGCTTTGGCTTACAAAGAATTGGGTGAAGTTTATTACCTGAGCAAACAGTACGACAAAGTAGGCGCGATGTTCAAAAAATATATGGAATTGAACAGCGATGATGCTGCTGCAAAATTTCAGTACATCAACTTTTTGTTTTCTATAAAGGATTATGAAAATGCAATTACCGAAACTAACAAAGCATTGCAATCGGAGCCTAACAGTGCGATTTATTTGCGCGTATTAGCGGCTTCAAATTTAGAGTTGAAACGTTACAGTGATGGCTACGAAGCGGTGAAAAGATTTTGGGCTATCCCTGATGTAAAAGCAAAGGCGATTGACTATGTGAACTCTGCAAAACTGGCATCGTTTACGGGTGATACCACTAATGCGATTTTGTATTTCACTACTGCATTGCAAAACGATTCTACGAACTGCGATTTGTTGGGTGAATATGCCAAAGCATTATACTTAGCAAAAAGATATGCTGATGCAACCGTGTATTACAACAAGAAACAAGAAAGTTGTGGCTCGCTATCTGCATTGGATATTTTTAATGTTGGCAGAGCTTATTATTTCAACAAAGAATATGCAAATGCCGACACGTTTTTTGCACAGTTTATTGCCCGCACGCCAAGCACTCCCGATGGTTATTTGTGGAGAGGCAAAAACTTAGCGCAATTAGATGCGGCTACAAACGGAGAAAATCCGAAATTTCTTGCCTTGCCATATTATCAGCAATTCATTGAGAAATTTGCGGCAGACCCCACCAAGAACAAAAAAGGTTTGTCTGAATCCTATTTCTACACAGGAACTTATTACCTGCAAAATAAAGACAACGCATCAGCAAAATCTTACTTCAATAAAATGCTCGAACTCGACCCCGCAGATGCCGAAGCATTGGAAATGTTGAAGTTTACGAAGTAATAAACGAATAGAAACAAAAAAAGGGGCGGCAACAATCGCCCCTTTTTTTTGTTTGAAAAATCCGCTATGCAGTATTAGACACGCGATTACCGTGAAAATGATTTAGTCCAAAGGCGTTACATTAAATAGGAGTGTGTTTAATGGCGGAGAATACTCAATGCTAAGTTCTGCCTAAGATTCACAATCCACCGCAACTAAATCAACATATCAACAGTCTTGGTATATTATTAGAAACTTATATTCGCTTTCTATAATCAAATTCATATTGACTATGAGGATATTTTTTCTCGCAACGATACTGTTTTTTTCTTCTGTTCTCAGTTCGCAAGAGTGCGGTATTATTTATGTTACGCCCACCGGAGCGGCAAGCGGTGTAGCAGGTACAAAAGCCACGCCTGCAAACCTTGCTTATGGTTTAAGCTTGGTGAATGTAAATAACAGCAGGCTTTGGCTGGCAACAGGAACTTACAATCTTGCACAACCGCTTCAGCTAATCAGCAACGTAACAATTGAAGGCGGATTTAATGCCACAACTTGGGTGAAATCCAACTCAGCGCCTTCTATACTTTCAAAAGATGCAACAAATATTATTCCAGCGCCTGCAAATGCTTTGGTGGGTATTGCGGGTTTGAATGTGAGCGGCTTTCGCTTGCAGGATTTGACAATTCAGGTGGCTGCGGCAGCCACTCCGCAAACTTCTGTTTATGGAATTTACCTGAACGGATGCAGCAATTACAATATTGTAAGATGTAATGTAACCACAGGTGCAGCAGGCGCGGGAGTTGCCGGAGCGGCAGGTGCAGCGGGAAATCCGGGTGCAGATGGAGGAAACGGATTGTCCGCAGGAAATGAGGCTTCAAATCCTAATAACGGAGGCGCAGGCGGAGTTGGCGGTAATAATGGAGGCGATGGAGGTACAAGAGGCAGATGGCAGGCTTATGCCCCCGCAATAGGCGCTGTGGGCGGTGGCGCTTGCGGTGGCACAGCCGGGCAAAGAGGCACCGGTGCGGGTTGCGGATGCGGTGTTTTTGGCACGAGTAACAATAATAACTGTTCGGGTGCATCGCCAACAGCAGGCGGCAATGGTGGCAATGGTAGCGATGGCGGGGATGGTGCGACAGGTTCGCAG
>CAZSEG010000226.1:0-2437 GCA_964605875.1 uncultured Chitinophagaceae bacterium | reverse complement strand
GCTCCATCAGTATAAATTTCAACCCTAAAAACTTTTCTATTGAATTACTTGCTGCGCAAAGTAATAACAGGAACAATAATTTCTTCTAACGAAATGCCGCCATGCTGAAAAGTGTTGCGATACATATTCGCAAACTGGTTGTAGTTGTTGGCATAAACCAAATAGTTCTGCTCTTTGGCAAAAATGTATGATGAAGTTAAGTTGCCTTTCGGCAGCATAATTTCATCAGGGTTTTTTACGGCAAAAACATCTTTTTCTTCATAAGCTAAATTCTTGCCCGATTTGTAGCGAATGTTGGTTGTGGTTTGCCTGTCGCCAATACACTTGCTTGGTCTGTTTACACGCACTGTTCCATGGTCGGTTGTAATCAGCAGATTGATATTTTTTTCGGCAAGTTTTTTCAGTGCGTTGTGTAATGACGAATGTTCAAACCAGCTTACAGCAAGCGAACGATACGCTGCTTCATCTCCCGCTAATTCTTTTAGCACTTCCATTTCTGTACGCGCGTGACTAAGCATATCTACAAAATTGTAAACGATTACGGTGAGCTTGTTGCTCATGTAATTCAATATGTTGTTTTCGAGTAATTCACCGTTGTGGTGGTTCGTGATTTTTACATATTGATGCTTGATGTCTTCGCGAAAAGTGCTTTTTAATAAGCCTGTAAGAAAATCTCCTTCGTGCAAATTCTTTCCTTCCTCATCATCATCCATTTTCCACATTTCGGGATACTTTTTTTGTATCTCCAAAGGCATCATGCCTGCAAAAATCGAGTTGCGGGAATATTGCGTAACGGTTGGTAAAATGCTGTAAAAAGAATCTTCTTCTTCCATGCGAAAAAGATTAGTGATAGCGGGCTGAATGGCTTTCCATTGGTCATAGCGAAGGTTATCAATCAGCAATAAAAAAGTTGGCTTTTCATCTTTTAAATGATTGAAAAGTTTGTTTTTTAAAAGCGTGTGACTCATTATTGGCGCGTCTTTCCCTGGATCTGCTTTCAACCAATTCTTGTAGTTCTTAATGATGAATTTATTGAACTCGCGATTGGCTTCTTCTTTTTGCGAACTGAAAATTTCCTGCATTTGCTCGGCATTGGAATTATCTAATTCCATTTCCCAATACACCAATTTTTTATACAAATCCGCCCATTCATTAAAATCAAGGTTGTCCTGCATTTTCATGAATAAACTCTGAAACTCCTTTTGATAATTCGATGAAGTTTTTTCTGTAACCAAACGGCTGCTGTCAATCACTTTTTTTAATGTAGAAAGCAGTTGCTGCGGCTTTACGGGTTTTATCAGATAATCGGAAATTTGCGAACCGATGGCTTCTTCCATCAGGTTCTCTTCTTCATTTTTTGTAATCATCACGCACGGCAAATGCGTATGTTTTTCTTTGATGCGCATCAGGGTTTCCAAGCCCGTTAAGCCAGGCATACTTTCATCCAGAAACACCACATCGAAATTTTGTGTTTCTACTTTGTCAATTGCGTCTTTGCCGTTGGTAACGGGCGTAACGTCATAACCTTTTTCTTTCAGGTAAAGAATTGTCGGTTTGAGCAAGTCAATTTCATCGTCTGCCCAAAGAATGTTTATAGCCATAAATTAAATAGATTTAAAGAGAACAGAAATCAGAGGTCAGAGAACAGAAATCAGAAAGCAGAGTTCGTTCTCTGGTTTCTGATTTCTGTTCTCTGACCTCTATTACTTTTTCACCAACAGCTTAAAGCCTGTTCCGTGAATGTTCAGTATTTCAACGTTCGGGTCGGCTTTTAAGTATTTACGAAGCTTAGCGATATAAACATCCATGCTTCTGCCTGCAAAGTACGAATCGGTTCCCCACACAGAGTTTAAGGCAATTTCGCGCTCTAAAACGCGGTCTAAATTCAGTGCCAGCATTTTTAATAATTCCGATTCTTTAGTGGTTAATTTTTGTGTTTCGCCACCAATGCTCAAAACTCGTGTTGCATTGTTGAAATCGAATTTACCGATTTTAAAATCTTCCTGATCAATGGTATCAGCCATCGGCAAACGCTTGAAAATATTTTCCATACGCAGCGTCAACTCTTCCATGCTGAAAGGTTTGGTCATGTAATCGTCTGCACCAATTTTTAAGCCTTCAATGGTATCTTCTTTCAGCGCTTTTGCAGTAAGGAAAATAATAGGCACTTGCGAATTTAACCTGCGCACATCTTTTGCAAGCGTGAAGCCGTCTTTCTTAGGCATCATCACATCAAAAATGCACATGTCGTATTTTTCGGCTTTAAATTCACTCAAGCCGTCTTCGCCATTGCGTTTCAGTGTTACATCAAAATTTTTGATTTCAAGAGAGTCTTGCAACAAGTTGCCAAGATTCAGGTCGTCTTCAACCAACAGGATTTTCTTTTTATTAGCCATGATGCGATATTGTTTTGTTAAATTGACAATATAAACATAGC
>CAZSEG010000225.1:0-2503 GCA_964605875.1 uncultured Chitinophagaceae bacterium | reverse complement strand
GCACCGCCTCCGCCACCTCCGCCCCAAATGGCATCACGTCCGCCTGCGCAGAGCGTACCGCAATCAATAGTTCTTGTAGAACCTGCCGTTCCTGTGCCACCCGCAGTTCCTGCGCCCGTTCCGCTTCCTGCGCCACCGCCTGTTCCGGGCTGTCCGCCATAGCCGCCACCCACAGCTCCCGCAATACCACCGTTACCTCCTGTGCCGCCATTACCGCCTCTTGCACTTCCATTGATAGTTCCGTTGATGGTGATATTATTTGCAGTAATTGTAAGCAAGCAACCTGCTTGTTCAGTTATAGTAACGCCTGCGTTTAATGTAAAATCTCCATTAACAACGTAGTTGCCACCCATTGTAACGTTGGAGGAAATCGTCAGGTTTCCGTTTGTGTATGGACCGGGACTTGTTTGTGCATTTAAGTTGATAATGTTTGAAAAAACTTCGCAAGGACCACTTGAATTTTTTACACGGAAATATGTGTTTGTATTTGCGCTTGTAACCGTGTAACTCGCATTGAAATTACCTGTATTGTTCCATGTTATGCCATCGGTAGATTGCTGCCATTCTATTGTTCCGTTGCCGTTTGCTCTGGTTAAGGTAGTTGTGCCGCAGTTGTTGCCGCCATAACTCACTGTGCTTGCAGCCGGATTTGCAATTGAATAGGTGATTATTGTTGAATTGCCATTCCACACGTTTGAGCAAGCAGAAGAATAAGTGTTTACTGCGGCTAAGCCGGAATAGGTGCTTACAAAAGTGAAGGATGTATTTCCGGCATCAACCACTGCTCCTGTTCCATTATTTTCCCGCACCGTAATGTATGAAGCATTGGTGGATGTGATGGTATAAGACCAACCGCTAACCAAATTGCCTATAGTTCCCCATGCTGTTGGAGCGATAGTAATACTTTGCGATGTGCCGCAAGTGCTGACGGTGCTTCCGGCTACTCCCGAATTTACGGAACTTGTACACTGCGCATAAATTTGATTGAAAAACAGCGCGCAAACTGCTATTGACAGCGTAAATATTTTTTTCATATTAAAAATTTGAGAAGAGAAGAATTATTTTTCGGAAGTTTTTGTTGCAGCAGCCTTTTCTGTTGAAGGTTTGAAAGTGTTCAGAAAATTATTGTACTCGGGATGAGCAATAATCCACGCTTTACACGCTTCAAGAAATTGATTGGTGTCGTTCGTTCCTGCTTTGGGAAAGGTTGGAAACTTCTCGTAAAGTTCAACTTTGTAGTTTTCTCTGAATTGCTGTTCAAGCTGCTGTTGCAAATTCTTTTCCTGCGCCTGTATCAGATTGACACTAAAGAGCAATGCAATTGCAAACAGGATTTTTTTGATTGAATAAAAGTTATTCATAATTATGCTGTTAGTTTTCTGCAAAATTATACAGTTTTATTCAATAGCCTAATTTTTACGAAACTTCATATTGAATTAACGGTCAAGATATACACTTACGGTTTCGGTAAAAATCTATCTCATTTTACTTTCTATAAATTTCTATTTTCGCGCCTTCATTTTTTAATAGAAAAACTCCAGATATGAGTAAGATACTCGGTTTTAAAAATCCAACGGCAACACTCGAATCATTAGGAATTAAAAATACCAACACAGAATATTGGAACCTTACACCCGAAGAACTGATTGAGGAAACAATCAAAAGAGGACAGGGCGTTTTAAACAGCACGGGCGCATTGGCGGTTGATACAGGAGAGTTTACGGGGCGTTCGCCAAAAGATAAGTTTATTGTGAAGGATGATTACACCGCAGATGTAATTGATTGGGGCGGTTTCAACACGCCAATCGAGCCTGCCGTGTTTGATAAATTATATGCAAAAACGGTTGCTTACTTTGAAGGCAAAGATGTTTTTGTGCGCGACAGTTATGCTTGCGCGCATGAGCAATACCGCACGAATGTTCGCGTAATTACCGAGTTCCCCTGGGCGAATATGTTTGCGGGAAATATGTTCCTGCGCCCCGCGCACAACGAGTTGCAAAATATCACACCCGATTGGTTGGTAATTCAGGCTCCGGGACTTCATGCAGACGGAGCAGCCGATGGCGTTCGCCAGCACAATTTTTCTATCATCAATTTCACTAAAAAAATTGCCTTGATTGGCGGTTCGGCTTACACAGGCGAAATTAAAAAAGGAATCTTTACTGTGTTGAATATGGTGTTGCCACACGAGCATAAAGTGTTGGCGATGCACTGCTCGGCAAACGTTGGCAAAGAAGGCGATGTGGCTTTGTTTTTCGGGCTTTCGGGAACAGGAAAAACTACATTGAGCGCAGACCCGAACCGTCCGTTGATTGGCGATGATGAGCATGGTTGGACAAACGATGCGGTTTTCAATTTTGAAGGCGGTTGCTATGCGAAATGTATTGACCTTACTGCCGAAAAAGAGCCGGATATTTTTGCCGCAATCAAGCATGGGGCTATTCTTGAAAATATTGGTTTTGTTGAAGGTCGACCAATCGTCCGTTTTCGTCGTCATGTTCGG
>CAZSEG010000224.1:0-2549 GCA_964605875.1 uncultured Chitinophagaceae bacterium | reverse complement strand
TTTCCTTTCAACATAATATTGAATACTATTCCTGAAAAGGCTGCGCTTGCACCTATGCCGCCTAAAACGGATATTACGGCTTATGGCAAATACATGGCTACAGCCTCTGGATGTGCCGAATGCCACACCAAACAAGAGAAAGGAAAGATTGTGGGTGAGTTGTTTGCAGGTGGTTTTGAGTTTAACTTAGGCAATGGCACCATGGTGCGCTCGGCAAATATCACGCCACACGAAACCGGCATAGGTGATTGGACACGTGCTCAGTTTATTCAAAAATTTAAGCAGTATAAAGACTCGGCTTATGTGAACCCTCCAGTTGATTTGGCGAAAAAAGAATTTCAAACAGTGATGCCGTGGGTGATGTATGCCGGCATGACTGATGAAGACTTGGGGGCAATATTTGAATATCTCAAAACAGTGCCTCCGGTGAACAGAAACAATCAGAAGTTTACCACAGTATTACAATAACTGTTGGTAGCGGTGTTTGATTGTATCATTCACCATTCTGTATGATAGAAGAAGCGATTGGAGGCAAACCAATCGCTTCTTCTATTTTAGACTACTGATGGAGCAAGTAATGTTTCGCCTTTTGTAAACAACATTGGTAACCAGTTAGCATCTTCACTATCTTAAAACATACCTTATACCAAAAAATCCCCTGATGCCCTGATTTGGAGCATAGTTATATGTAGCATCAAATTTCAAACCATCGGGGCTTGGATTTTTGCCAAAGGGGTCGTTTGGGCGAAGAATGGGCTGTGGCGGGCGCACGTTGAACAGGTTGTTGATACCTGCAAAAATTTCCATACCTTTTTTGAAGCGTTTAGTGCATTGAATATTCTGAATGGTGTACCAGGGCGAATACTCATTGCGCGGGTCGTTCTCCTGCACGCCCATGCGCATAGGCGAATTTAAAAGTCCATTCCAGTCAAGTGTTACACCTGCTTTTTTAAATGTGTATTGAATTCCGAAAACAGCATTCAGGTAAGGCGAGTTTTTAGGTCGCTCAATTTCCCATTCATCTTCGTCATCTTCTTTTTCAAACATAAAATTGCCTAAAACATTCACGCCTGCATAAAACTTTAGCGGAATAGTAAACTCCACATCCGCCATTATGTTCAAGCCAAAGTTCATACCAAAGGCATCTTCATTTTCATAACGCACCACGTTATCGTCAAAGTCAATTTCCGGCTCCACCATATTTTGAATAAAGGTGTAAAACAACCGCGTTTCTATCAATGCTTTTACCTTGTCGGTCTTAATTTTTCGGATGTAATCCACATGTGTTCCATAAGCGGTTTCAAGTTTTAAGTTTTCGCTCAATTCAATGCTTCTGCCGCTTGTAAAAGCATACTTATCATCTATAAAAGCATTGGGCGTTCTGAAACCGGTTCCAATACCAAAGCGAATTTCATTCTTCTTGTTTGTACTCATCCATTTATAATCGAAGCGCGGAGCAAAAGCAACGTTTGTAAAGTAGCTGTTATACTCCAGCCGCGCACCTGCAATGATTTCGTGGTTTTCATTCACGTGAATCATATCCTGCAAAAAGATAGCCGGAAAATGATTCACCAACGGTTTGTTTTTATTTAATCCTTCGGCAGTATCTAAAGTGGTAAGCAGGTTGTCGTCATAATAGTTGAAACGATACACAATACCCAATAACAAATCGCTGATTTTTCCAACCTTATTGTCATAAACCATTTGCAGGTATCCGCTGCGTTCCTGATGCTTGAAAATAGTAGTGCCGTAAGCCGCATCTCCGCTGTGATGACTGAAACCGAACATCAAATTCAAATCCACTTTATTGATAGGCAGCGCAAAATTTCCCATCAGCTCAAGCCTGTTGGTGGTGATGCTTTCGGCATAGCGTTCGTCAGTTCCGCGCATATCTTTTTTGAACTGCATTTCGCCTCCCGTGCGTTGCTCCCAAAGGTATCTTCCAAAAACACTCGAAGACTTTTGAAACTTGTTTCTGAAAGTCCATTTATTGAACAGCGCGATGCGGTTTTGCAAAGGCAAATCCATGAAATTATCCTTGTTGAAATCCCAACGGTAATTCATGTTGTAAACGCTTGCGCTGAACAAGCCGTTCGCCTTTCCTTCTTTAAAACAAGCCGCAAAATCCAAGCTGTTTTCGAGATAAGATGAAAGCCGCGCATCCACCGCAACCTTCGCGCCCCGTTCGGGATTGATGGTAATTACATTCATCACACCTGCCACAGCCTCCGTGCCATAAACAGTGCTCGCGGGACCCTTGATAATTTCAATCCTGTCAACAATGCTCATCGGAATGCCCATCAAACCATAAAGATTTCCCGTGCCTCCGGTGATGGGCGCACCGTCCAGCATCACCAACGCATAAGTTCCTTCCATGCCGTTGATTTCAATGTCTGCCGCGCCATCCACGCCTCCGTCAATATTCGCCTGCAAGCCGCTAATCATGCGAATGGCATCCTGCAAATTGTAAACGTTGTTTGTTTTGAAATAATCTGCGGTGTAAATTTCAACAGGTATGGCAAAATTCTCTCTGCGCAATTCTTTGTAAG
>CAZSEG010000223.1:0-2829 GCA_964605875.1 uncultured Chitinophagaceae bacterium | reverse complement strand
AGGCAAAGGAAAGCGCGGAGGCGCACGGGTTATTTCTCACGTGGAAACTGAAATTATCGGCATAGTTGAAAACAACAACGTTACCCTGCTCACCATTTACGACAAATCAGAAATCGGCACACTTTCCAAAGAAGAAATTCAAGAACTGATTAAAGAGGTTAAGAGCAAAATGTAATTTGTGATTCTCCATAGCATATCAGCACATTCTCTCGTCTTCAAATTTTCAAAACAACTCCTTCGCATCTACATTCAAAGCATTGCAGATTTTGAAAACCGTTTTCAGCGATGTGCTGATTTCGCCCCTTTCAATTCTGCCGATTTGGTTATCACCAATTTCTGCTTTCCATGCCAGTTCTTCCTGCGAAATATTTTTCTGCTTTCGCAGCGCGGCTACCCGTTTACCAAAGGTTTTCAGTTGTTGCAAGGACAGTGTTGTGTGTGTACATAAAAGAAGTACACCTTCACTCCTTATTACTTCGCGTTCATTTCACTTGAATTTCTATTTTCGCGCCCTCTTTAATTTTAAGTACAAAACATAAATAATGAAAGACAAATACGAATTGGAGTTGGGTCAGTGGATTGACAATAAGCGTGCTGCGCTTGAACTGTTGGAAACAGCAAGTAAATTACAGTTGGATAAAAGTGTGGAATTAGTTCTTTTCCGCAGGAAATTATACGATAAAAGGCTAAGCGAAATCATCAACGACCATGTTTATGTTACCAAATTTTCGGGCATCGAACTTACGTTGGATGTTACATTAAACCTCACCCGCGCCTTAAATAAATTAGACCTTGCGCCTTCTAAAATTGACCTTGGAAGATTGAGCAAAGAATGGCTGGAAGAAGGCAAGAACTTTTCCGGCTACGATGCTTTTGTTGCCGAAAAATTGAAAGATTTTATTGGTGTTCAGCGCAGGGTTTTAAAGCCGCGCGATATTGTGTTGTATGGCTTCGGTCGCATCGGCAGATTGGCAGCAAGAGTGTTGATTGAACACGCAGGCAGCGGGCAACAGTTGCGCCTGAAAGGAATTGTTACCCGCGAGCGCAGCACCGATGATTTGGAAAAACGCGCTTCGCTTTTGCGCAAAGATTCTATCCATGGTAAGTTTGCCGGAGCAGTAGATGCCGACTTGGAAAGCGGCAGCATCGTGATTAACGGTCACAAGGTGAAAATGATTTCTGCGCAATCGCCAAGTGCCATTGACTACACTGAATACGGCATCAATAATGCCATCATTATTGACAACACCGGTGTGTGGCGCGATGAAGCAGGCTTGGGCGAACACCTTAAAGCTAAAGGCAGCGATTCGGTAATTCTTACCGCACCGGGCAAAGGCGATATTCCAAACATTGTGTATGGCGTAAACCACCAAAACTATAATGCCGGAAAGCAAAAGATATTCAGCGCGGCAAGTTGCACCACCAACGCAATCGTGCCTGCAATTCAGGTGATTCAGGATGCGTTTGGTATTGAGCAGGGACACATTGAAACTGTACACGCCTACACCAACGACCAAAATCTGCTGGATAACTATCATAAAAAATCGCGCAGAGGCAGAGGCGCACCTATCAACATGGTAATCACCGAAACAGGCGCGGGCAAAGCGGTTACAAAAATATTCCCCGACATGAAAGGAAAATTGACTTCCAATGCAGTGCGTGTGCCTGTGGCAAATGTATCGTTAGCGATTTTGAGCTTGCAGGTGAAGCAAAAAACTACCGTTGAAGAAGTGAATAATTTGCTAAGAAACGCTTCGCTTTATGGCGACTTGGTGGAGCAAATTGATTTTTCGGTTAGTGAAGAATTAGTGTCGAGTGATGTGGTGGGCAACAGCCACGCCTGCGAAATTGACAGCAAAGCAACTATCGTTTCAGAAGATGGAAAACGCATTGTTATTTACGCTTGGTACGATAATGAATATGGTTACACTTGTCAGGTTGTGCGCCTTGCAAAACATTTGGCAGGCGTGAGAAGACTGATTTACTATTGATTTATATAAGATGCGGTGATTTAAGATGTATTCATTCAAAAATCTTAAATCACCACATCTTAAATCTTAAATATCCAAGAAATGGCAAGCAAACTCAAATCACTTTCGACATCAACAAAGTTTTCATTCCCGAATGCAAAGGAGTATTTAGTGGGTATTGTTGTAAGCGAATACCACAGCGACATTAACAATAAAATGCGCGATGCTGCCATCAGGCGATTGAAAGACAGCGGAGTGCCTGCAAAGCAAATAGTTACGGTGTATGCACCCGGTGCTTACGAAATTCCGTTGGCTGCCCGTTGGCTTTACGACTCGGATGATTTTGATGCAATTATATGTTTGGGTTGCGTAATTAAAGGCGATACCGAACACGATTTCTACATAAACGATGCGGTGGCAAAACAACTTTTAAAAATGGGTGTGGATGATGATGCGCCATATATTTTTGGCGTTTTAACCGTCAATAATTTACAGCAGGCATTAGACCGCTCCGGTGGTAAATTTGGCAACAAAGGCGATGAGTGCGCGCTTGCCGCATTGAAAATGTTGGATTTGAGAGATAGGTTGGGGGCTTAAAAAATGCGGGTTCTGTAACCTCACTCCAACTCACATTTCTTAACCATATAGAAACAGCGTGTTTCTGAGTTACGAGTTGCAAGTTACAAGAGATTTTATCTGCGCCCTTGCGAAAAACATAATCTCTGTGTTCCCCGTGTTTTCTCTGTGAAACAAAAAAGTAATTGTAACAAACAAAAAACGCCATCACTTTCGCGATGGCGTTTTGAAATTTCATGGAAGGTAAAATCTATTTTACATCTACCAATTCTGTATCAAAAAT
>CAZSEG010000222.1:2315-2835 GCA_964605875.1 uncultured Chitinophagaceae bacterium | reverse complement strand
TGATTATGATAGGCAAAGACTTTGAAAATCCTTTTGGCGAAAAGACTTTAAAAGGTGAATTGAAGATGTTGAGCGCAGTGTTGGATGGCGCTGTTTTTCCGGGTACGCAGGGTGGTCCTTTAGAACACGTGATTGCCGCAAAAGCCGTTGCTTTTGGCGAGGCGCTTGCTCCTGAATTTACCGTTTATCAAAAACAGGTTCAGGCAAATAAATTCCAACCTTAACAATATCTAAAGATAAGACTTAACTGGAAATCCCATCCATTATGCAAACTGTCAGATAAAATTTATAATGATGCAAACATGCAAACTCTTTGCCCTTATCAATTAATTAGCTTGCCCAATAAATTCCACAACTGCCCATTTCCAATTCCCTTTCTCAATTAAATAGTCAATATAAAAATGAGGTTATTATTATTCTCAATCTTTGCTCTATTTTTGGGTTTAACACTGGCAAAACCGGCATCTTTAAAGTTAAAATTAAAAACCGTTGACCCAATTGTTCCTCTCGTGGAATGGGA
>CAZSEG010000222.1:0-2305 GCA_964605875.1 uncultured Chitinophagaceae bacterium | reverse complement strand
GCGCAGGCGTTGGCAAGCGCATTGGTGGCAAAAGATTACAAAATCATTTCGGGCGGCACGGACAATCACCTGATGCTGATTGACCTGCGCAACAAAAATGTTTCGGGCAAGCAGGCTGAAAATGCGCTGGTAGCTGCCGACATTACCGCCAACAAAAACATGGTGCCGTTTGACGACAAATCTCCTTTTGTTACTTCGGGCATCAGGTTGGGCACACCTGCTGTAACCACTCGCGGCTTAAAGGAAAAAGACATGGCGCAAATCGCCCATTGGATTGACAGAATTGTAGCGGATGCCGAAAATGAAACAGTAATTAAAGCTGTGAAAAACGAGGTGAACGAATACATGAAGGCGTTTCCGCTTTATTGATTTTACCTCCCGCTAAGGCACGAAGAAAAAAGGGCTTTGTGGACTTTGAATAAAACTACTCAATCGTAGCGTTGATGCCGCGTTCGCAGATGGCATCTTTTAAAGGTTTCAGCGTTTCAAAGTCAGAAGTTTTAACGGCATACTTTCCTTTGTAGTGAATAAATAATGAGCATTGTTCAGCCTGCTCAAAAGTATGTCCGCAAATTTCTATTAAGGTTTCAATTACCCAATCGAAAGTATTTACATGGTCGTTGTGTAATATCAGTTTGTGATATTTTTGGATGGTAGCTTCAACGGCAATATCTTCTGACAGTTCGGTAGTTGTGTTGAACATGAATTTAAAATTGAGATGCCGAAAGTAACTTTCTACTGCGAAATTGCAACACTGAATTTTGCATTAAATTTTTCGCCTTTTGCCAACTGCAAAATGCCCTCTTTTTCTTTAAAATCTGTTGGCGCGTTTGCTGTGTCTGCACAACCAAACCACGGTTCTATGCAAACGTATGGTGCGCCTTCTTTTGTCCATATTCCCAGATATGGAAAGCCTTCAAAATTTACAGTGAGCTTTTGATGGTGGTTGCGGCTGACAATACTTAATGAGCGCGACTGATGATTTTTAAATATCAAAGCATCATCATTAAAAAGAGCAGGATGTAAATTGATTTTTCCGTCCAAAGAAACTGTTGATTTCCTACCGTCAAAAAATCCATCTGCGTTGATGTGATGGCGTTCAAGCATTTCTGCTTTTTCAAACTGAATGTGATAATCTTCAAAACTTTCGTTAGCATAAAACGGCACGGCAAATGCGGGATGCGCGCCAACCGAAAAATACATCGTCTCATCGCCTGTGTTTTCAACCTGATAGGATTGAATTAAAACGTTTTCTGAAATGCGATAACCTATTCTGAAATTAAAATGATACGGATAAACATTTAGTGAATCTGCATTTTGCGCAAGCAAAAACTGTAACTCATTTTCGGTTTTAGTAACACATTGAAAGGTTGAATGACGTGCAAAGCCGTGCTTTTCCAATGAATATTTTTTACCCAAAATATTTATCTCATCATTCAGGCATCTGCCAATAATTGGAAATAATACAGGTGCGTGCCAGCCCCACCATTCGCTGTCGGCTTGCCACAAATGTTCTGTATTGCTTGGTATGTGAAACAAAGAGTTTAGCTCAGCCCCTTTTTGCGATATGTTTATTCTTAGAACATTGTTTTGAATGGTGTGCATAAAATGTTGATTCGTTTGATGTGATAATGAATGTGTAACGTTAAGTTTGTGATTAAGAAAATGAAATTGTTATGAGATATATCGTACTTCTGTTAGTTGTTGTTGCTTGTTTTGATTCAGGTGCGCAATCGCTTACGAAAGCGCAAAAGAAGCAATTGAAAAATGAATTAAAAGCCTACAAAAAAGATTTAGTTTCTTTCTATCAGGAAAAGGAGGCAAACAAAGAAACATTTGCTACAAATGATTCTACTATAAGAAGGTTGAAAGATGAAGTTGCTGTTGCAGCCGGTTCCCGTGCAGATTTGGAGCAGCGTTTAGAAACCGTAAATAAGTTGCTTGCCGAGTGTGAAAATAAGCCGCTTCCAAAAGTTGATGACCCATCTGTTATTCCAATGGGAACTGTGTATAAAGTACAAATCGGGTTTTACAAGAAGTATGACATTACAGCAAATTTTGACAAACCGAAGTTTGTAGGATACGAAGATGTAGAAGGTGTAAAGCGTTATATCATCAGCTATTTTTCTACCGAAGAAGAGGCTGAAAAATTAAAAAAGGACATCAGGGGCTTAGGCATCAAAGATGCTTTTGTTGCCAAGTATGTTGACCAGCAAAGAGTTTTTGAATGGGAGAAAAATCCTAAATACAAAAACAAGCAAAAGCCAACTACTTGGAAGGATGTAGTTCCTGCAAAATAGTGTTC
>CAZSEG010000221.1:0-2844 GCA_964605875.1 uncultured Chitinophagaceae bacterium | reverse complement strand
TGCTGAACGCTTTAGGTGTACCTGCTGAATTTAATCACCGCAATGATATTATTGCCAACGGCAAAAAAATTTCGGGTAATGCGCAATTTACCAATCGGAAAAATATGCTTAGTCATGGTACTATTCTGGTAAATTCAAACCTTGAAAATCTGCGCAAAGCCTTAAAGCAAAATAATTTTGAAGTGCATACAAAAGCGGTGAGTTCAGTGCGCAGCAGCGTGGAAAATATCACAGAATATACGAATATAAAAGATGCGGAAGAGCTTAGAGATAATCTAAGCAATGCTTTATGTAAAGATAGCTATGTGCTTTCGGAGGCTGACCAGAATGAAGTAATACAGCTTTCAAAAGATAAATATGAAACCTACGAATGGCGGTTTGGTCGCTCGCCCGAAAGCATTTTGAAGTTGGAAGGAATGGATGTGATAATTAAAAATGGTTTAATTGAGGAGGTTCTTACAGAAAACAAAAATGCCTTCCAAAAATTGAAAGGCATTAGATTTTTATCTGAAACTATATCGGAGAACTTCGGCAATGAACTATTGCAACAATTAACCCAATAAAGAATGGGCGAATTACTTCGCGTATTTCTTTTTGAAACGGTCAATACGACCTGCCGAATCCACGAATTTCATTTTTCCTGTATAGAAAGGATGACTTTCGCTCGAAATCTCTAATTTGATAAGCGGGTATTCGTTGCCGTCTTCCCAAGTGATGCTGTCTTTTGAATTAGCGCAGCTTTTGCCTAACCATGTTTTGTCAATAGAAATATCTTTAAATACTACTGTGCGGTAACTTGTTGGATGAATTCCTTCTTTCATAAAATTCTTTTTTAAAAATTTTGGAGCGCGAACATACAAAAACAATACAAATTCTCAAAATAATGCAGGAAAATAGAGGCGGGAAAAAATAAAATTCCGCAATCCTATTGACAAATCAACCAGACACACGTACTTTGCAGGCTGTAAATCATATACGAACCCAAACAAAAAAGGTTTCAAAAAACAAGAAAATTATTTTTTTATGCGTTTAACTCATCTACTTTCAACAACACTTGCCTCGGTTTTAATTTCAACAGGTGTAGTTTCAGCCGACCCGCTAAACGGTGAATATTCTATTGGCGACAACGGAGATTTCAAATCTTTAACCGCAGCGGTTAAAACATTGCAGGAAAACGGTGTTTCCGGTCCGGTTTGGTTAATGCTTGAAAAAGGCAATTACAAGGAAAAATTATCCATCGGCAACATCAAAGGAACCAACGCGATGAACGTTGTAACCTTTGAATCTAAGTCAGGCAATTCTGATGATGTGATTATAGAAACGCCAACAGATGGCGCAGACTATATTGTTGCGCTTAATGGCACGTCTTTTATTTCTTTTGAAAACATTACTTTAGAAAACAGTTCATCTACTTACGGTAATGTTGTTCGTATTGAAGGCGAAGCAAACGGAATTTCATTTAAAGGCGCAAAACTGAATGGCGTGGAAGGCGCAAGAACAGGCGCAAATAATGCGGTTGTTTATTGCAATCCAACGGGCGCGAAAAATTCTTACACTTTTGACGATACAGAATTTAATAACGGAAGCTATGGTTTGCACAAATCATCATCTGCTCCTGCGGTGCGCACCATGATTTCAGGTTCATTATTCTTCAATCAATATGAAGGCGGCATCAGACTTTCAAATGAAGTATCGCCTATACTTGCAAACAATGTTGTCAGCACCATGTCGAGCTATGCCGAATACAAAGCGTTGGATTTGGATAAATGCAACAGCACTACGGTTATCACCAATAATATTATCAATGCAACAAACGGTCGCTACGGAATTTTCCTTAATGATTGTTCGGGAAGCGCAAGCAGCTTTTCAAACATCAACGGCAATTCAATTTCGGTTGGCGGAAAAGAAGCCTTGTACGGTGTTTATCTGAATGGCGCAACCGACAATCAGCTAATCAATTTCAACCGTGTGAAACTGACGATTGACAACAAACAAGCCGACAATCAGGCTTATTACAAAAATGCTTCAACCGGCACTAACGTAAATCTTACAAACAATTTGTTCTACGATTTAACCACAGGCGGCTACACTATTTTGGGCAATACTTACAAAGACTTTTTCAATCAACTGCCTTCGGCAAGCGGTTTCCTGTCTGTATCTGCAAATGGTATTACCATCGAAAAAGTAACACCGATAAAATAATCTTTCTAAAGTTTTTCAGACTTGTTCAGATGAAGGCAGTTCCGAAAGGACTGCCTTTTTTTATTGCCGTTTTGCGATTTTCTCTTTGTAGAAAACTTTATCTGCAACATAAACCGACTTATTAAACACGGCATAAACCTTGCCTGCTTCGTCTTCGTATTGCAGCGGAAAATCAAACGCGAACTCGCCTTTTTCTGCAACCGTTGTTTTTATCTTTTCAATATCTTCTTCTAAAATTAAAAAGCGACATTTTACTTTTCCGCTAATCGGGCGGATGAATTTGAACGAAGCGGCTTTATCCCACACCACAAATTGCTTTCCGAGAATTTCCATCAGCAGCAACATATAATAAGGATCAACGCTGCTGTAAATACTGCCGCCATAAACCGTTCCAACCCTGTTGCGTGTGCGCCAGTTCAGCGATAGCTGCACGTGCAGTTCCTGAAAGTTGCCCGCGATGAAAGTAATCTTGCTGCCTGTACACCAAATACAGGGCCAAAAATTAAAAGCAAAGCGCATCAGTTTTGATTTGCGCGATTCGGAAAATGTGGAAGCAAAAAGTTTTTTCATTGTTGAATAACAGAATATTGGAATGTAAACCTACGCTGTAATTTTGAAACATTCCGCATTTCAAAATTACAG
>CAZSEG010000220.1:343-2983 GCA_964605875.1 uncultured Chitinophagaceae bacterium | reverse complement strand
CTCCCTCCTACTCCCTCCGAAGGGAGTAGGAGGGAGGAAATAGAAAATCGAATTTCCAAGAAATCTGTTCAACATACACCTATGAATGCGGCAGGTTGCTTTACGGCAGCCTGCTTTTTTTATGCAAGTTGTGTTGTAAACTCTTTATTCGCGCTATCTTATGAAAGTTTTAAATTGATACCGCTTACAACCATACAAAACGACATCTTTTCGCAACATCAAATTAGGGTAAAGTTGTTGCGCCTGGATGCTATTCATCCGGTCGTAAACGGCAATAAGCATTTCAAATTAAAATACAATCTGCAACACGCTGTTGAGCAAAAGTTTGATGGCATTCTCACTTTTGGCGGACAGTATTCCAACCACATTTTTGCGGCTGCGGCTGCTGCAAAACAGCATGGATTAAAAAGTGTTGGCGTAATAGTCGGTAACGAAAATCAACTCACTTCAACCTTGCAGTTTGCGGAATCCTGCAGCATGAGTTTACACTTTGTAAATCGTGAAACCTATCGTCAGAAAGACAAACCTGAGTTCATTTCAGAAATGCAAAATTTATATCCTAATCACTTTATCATTCCCGAAGGCGGCAGCAATGAATTTGCAGTAAAAGGTTGTGCAGAAATTCCGGCACTGATTGAAGAAGATTTTGATTACATCATTACTGCCTGCGGCACAGGCGGCACACTTGCAGGTTTGGCAAAAGGTATTCAACCGCATCAAAAGGCAATAGGTGTTTCAGTGCTGAAAGGTAAAGACACACTTAGCAATTTTATTAATGTTTTGCATGGCAAAAATCGCTTGGATAATTGGGAAGTAATTACAGGCTATCACTTTGGCGGATATGCAAAACCTAATGCTGATGTAAACAATTTCATCAGCGAATTTCATCATTCAAAAGACATTCAGTTAGAGCATATTTACACGGCAAAAATGATGCTTGGAATAATTGACTTGGTTCAAAAAAATCACTTCCCCAAAGGTTCAAAAACTGTTGCGCTGCATACGGGTGGATTGCAGCTTCGAGATATACATTAACTCTTGCGCTATTTCTTTCTTGGTCATATTTTTATTTCTTGCCACAGATGCACAGATAAAAATAAAATCATCTGTGCATCTGTGGCTATAATCACAATATCAGTCTTTTGAAATTCTATTTTTTATTTCTTGCCACAGATGCACAGATAAAATAAAATCATCTGTGCATCTGTGGCTATAATCACAATATCAATCTTTTGAAATTCAATTTTAATTCTCCGAAGTTTACTATTAACGCTATTTCATTTTTCGATACTTTCAGATAGTTGATTGCCTGTGCAATATGTTCATCGGCTATGCCTTTCTGTCCTTTCACCTCTAAAATAACCGTATCAAAAACTACAAAATCTGCATAAAATTTATGTGGTAAAATGATGCCTTTGTAATTGACGGTATATTCTTTTTCTCTTTCGTAAAAAATACCTGCTTTTTTGAACTCCAACTCCAAAGCATCTTTGTAAACAATTTCAAGAAATCCTGCACCTAATTGGTTGTGAACTTCCATGCAAATTCCGATAATCTTGTACGTTTCTTCTTTTAAAGGGAAATGTTCCATAGCTTTATTTTTTGAGCCACAGATAAAAAATATCTGTGCATCTGTGGCAATGATTTTTATTTCTTCAATTGTAATATAAAATCCCTTGCTTTCTCAAAAACCAATTCTTTTGCTTCTTTGTGTGGCGTGTGCCCAACATTTGGCAGAATATATTTTTCAGCTTTTCCGCTTACTTGGCTGATTGTTTTTTCAACCTGTGCCAATGTTCCGTATTCGTCTGCCTCGCCCTGAATGAACAAAAGCGGACAAGTAATGCCCGATAAAAAATGTTCAATGTTCCAATCTCGGTAATCGCTTCTTGTCCACGTTTCCGTCCATGCTTTGAAAATGGTATCTGTTTTATCTCCGTGATATTTTTCTAATCGTTCAGGAAGATTGGTGTTTTTGTACGCTTCCACAACTTCATAAATTCCTTGCAGCGTAACATCTTCCACAAAAATGTGTGCGGCTTCAACACTAATTGCACGAACTCTTTCAGGGTATTTGCTTGCCGTAATTAAAGCAATCGTTCCGCCATCGCTGTGCCCGAACAAAACAGCGTTTTCAATTTTCAATGTGGTCAGCAAATCATTCAAAACATCTGCTTCCAATTCCATATAATTGATTGGTCTTTCGTGTGTAGGCATTGGTGCTGATTTTCCATAACCCAAACGGTCACACACCAATACGTTACACTCTGTTGCTGCTGCTAATTTTTTCGGAAAATCCCGCCAAAGTTGAACACAGCCCAAACTATCGTGCAGGAAAACAATTACAGGTCGGTTTTTGTGTTCGTTGTAAAATTCTATGTAAAGGTTTTTGCCGTTTATGCTTAGCAATTTTGAATTTACCGGAAATAAAAATGTTGTCATACTTATCCTGCATCAATACAAATCATATTGATGATAACTCTTTTCACGATTTGCAAGAATAGTAGTGTAGTTTTTTTCGCTGCGTATGTAAAAGTAAAAGTAGAAAGCAGCCACACCACCAAACAAGTGCCACAAGCCGTGCGGTTGAATAAAGCTGTTGGGGTCGCACAGGATTTTTTTCGTATCAAAAACAAAGAA
>CAZSEG010000220.1:0-333 GCA_964605875.1 uncultured Chitinophagaceae bacterium | reverse complement strand
TCACCGCCAATGAAATAGTAATAATGGTAAGCCACATATACAATTTGTTGGTTCTGCCCGGGTCGCGCTTTTCTACAATAACGGCAAAAATAATCATGGTAACAATCATGCACAGCACAATGTATCTGCCGATAACAGGAGGGGAAAAAAACGTAAGATAAATGTACGCTATCGTAAAGCTCAAAGTAAGAAAACGCGCTTCGCGCGGATGTTTCATATTGCTCGGCAAGCCCCGCGCTATCAATACTACGCGATGGGTAAAATACATCAGCGGATAAAGACTCAAACTAAATACTCCCGAGTAATCCAAATCTCTGCCAAACACCGTAAGCC
>CAZSEG010000219.1:0-3048 GCA_964605875.1 uncultured Chitinophagaceae bacterium | reverse complement strand
CGTTTTTATACCAACGAAAAGCAATTGGAAGTATCAGAATCACTTCGTGAAAAACGCGAAGCCGAAGCAAAACTGAGCCGTCTGGCTTTCACCGCAACAATAGTAACCGTAATTTTTATTTTGATAATTGTTGCATTGTTTGCCAATGCTTACGTTCAGAAACAGAACATTAAAACACTTCAACTGCAACGCGAAAAAGAAGCTGTTGAAGTTCAGAAAGAAAAAGAAAAAATCGAAGAAAGAATTGAATCTGCCAACCGCGAACGCAACCGCATCGCCAAAGAATTGCATGACGACATCGGCAGTTCGTTAAGCAGCATTTCGCTCTACACCGATATGGCATTGAAAAGCGTTGAGCAAAATTCGGAAAAGAGTATCAATCTTTTAAAAAAGGCAAATCAAAAAAGCAAAGAACTTGCCGAAGACATGAGCGATATTATATGGGTGGTTTACTCCAAAAACGACACCTTCAACAACCTGATGATGCGCATGAAAAATTTTGCATTTGAAATGGTTACGCCATTAGATATTGAAGTGGATTTTCATTACCCGTTTCATTTAGACGACATCACGCTCAACTCCGAACAGCGCAAAAATATTTACTACATTTTTAAAGAAGCATTAAACAATGCCGTAAAGCACAGCCGCTGCACACGCATCAGTGTATTGATAGAAGAAATCGCTGACGGAAAAATCCGCATGGCAATTAACGACAACGGCAAAGGATTTAACATAGACACCGTGAAAAAGAACAACGGATTTTACACGCTGCAATCGCGGGCGAAAACCATTGGCGGCATTACCGTCATTCAATCCGGGAAAGGCGGAACAAGCGTGGTGGTGGAGTTTCCGGTAAACATTTTGTAAAATTTTCACACAGCGCGTTTGCTGGCACAAACTTTGGTTTCGCGCTGAGGCGCAGAGAATTTCATCATCACTTATCACTCATAATTCATCACTTACTCTGCGACTGATTGCTTTGAACTGTTTGGAAAGAAACTACCGTACCAAAGTAACCGTGCCGCTTTTGAACAACTTCTTGTTGTTTAAGAAAACAATATCGGCAGTGTAGGTATAAACATCCGATGGTTGCGCGATGGTTTTGAAAGTACCGTCCCAACCGTTGTAGATGTTGTCGGCTTCAAAAACTTTTTCGCCCCATCGGTTAAAAATTTTCAGGCTCACTTCGCGGATGTTGTTGCCGAAAATGGCGAACACATCATTTACGCCATCGCCATTGGGCGAAAACAAATTAGGTATCAGAATTTCGCCATGCTCACCAACTACTACCAGCAGTTCGGCTTTTGCGGTGCAGAATTTTTTGCCGTCACGCGAGTCTTTTATCGTCAAAACATATTCCGTTTCGGTGAAAGGCGAAATAGCGGGCGAAGCGCAATCACTGCAACTTAAACCCGTTATGGGCGACCATTCGTAACTTATACCATATCTGTTATTGGCAGCAACATTCACCGTGCCGCCCTCGCCCAACGCAATTTCCAATGTAGCAGGCGTAATAACAGCTTCTAATTTTTCGGGTTGAAAAACAGTTGCCGCCAGCGTGGATTCACAGCCTTTTTCGCTTTTTACAAACACCTGATAATTGCCATACCCCAAACTGTCAAACATTGGCTTGCTGCGATAATTGATGCCATCCAAAGAATAATAGTAAGCTCCGTTTTGCGGAAATAAAGCCGTAACAATAATCTTTCCATCGCGGTACACATCGCCAAAGCAAGTGGTGCTGTCGGTAGCCACATCAAAGGCATCTTCCTGAGCCTGAGCAACCGTTGATTGGGTTTGTGCGGTGCAATTATTTACATTCGTAACTAACAAAGTATAATCTCCCACCGGAAGATTTTCAAACAAACCTGTTGTATTGTTTTGCTGAATACCATTACCCGAAATATCAAAAGTAAAAGGCTGTGTGCTGCCTGCGGGATTTGCCGCTACCGTTCCGTCATTAGAATTGGCGCAACTTACCGGAGTTGATACTGCTGAAAGCAATAGTTGCGCAGGTTCGGTAACAGAAAAATTTTGTGTTGAAGAACAGCCGTTTGCATCGCTGATGCTCACCACATAATTACCCTGCGGTAACTGCCCGTTGAAGTCGGAAACGTAACTTCCGGCACTCCATTGAAAAGTGTATGGCAAAGTGCCGCCACTACCCAAAGCCGAAGCTGTGCCGCTTGCCTGCCCGAAACAAAGCGCGGGCGTTGTTGAAACAGTTACGGCAACAGCCGCAGGCTGGTCGAGGGTAATGTTTCTTGGTGCAGTGCAGCCGTTGGCATCGGTTGCCGTAACGGTGTAAATGCCTGCCGCAAGCGATGAAGCCGTGTTGCCCGTTTGCGAATTATTCCATGCGTAATTAAGTGCGCCCGTGCCGCCCGAAAAGTTTACCGTAATGCTGCCATCGCTGCTGCCAAAACACGAAGGGATGTCAAACACCGCGCTCACAAAAACTATCTGCTGCGGCTGCACAATGGTGAACGTAAAAATTGCAGGGCAGTTGTTGAAATCTGTTGCGCTTACTGTGTAGCTGCCCGCAGCAAGATTTGTTGCAGTAGCATTTGTTTGACCATTACTCCACGAATAACTGATGCTGCCCGCCCCGCCCGAAGCCGTGATGGTTGCCGTGCCGTCATTTCCGCCAAAGCAGGTTACATCTGTTTGCGAAGTATTGGTGATTATTGGCGTACCATCTTGTGTAACGGTTACAGAAGTTGTTGCGGTGCAAGAATTTACATCCGTAACAGTTACATCATACACGCCTGCCACAAGATTGCCGATGGTTTGGGTGGTTTCGCTGTTGCTCCACAAATAAGTAAAACTTCCGCTGCCTCCGCTTGGATTCACTGTTGCCGAGCCGTTGCTTTGGTTGCAGTTTGCCACAACAATAGTTGGCGCATTAAAAGTAATCTCTGCAAACCGAAGCACGTTAGTGCTTGCGATTACAGAACAACTTAATCCATCGGTAACGGTTACGCTGTAAACGCCATTCGCAAGATTTTGAATAGTGTCGGCAGTTTGATTGTTGCTCCAAAGAATTGT
>CAZSEG010000218.1:419-3142 GCA_964605875.1 uncultured Chitinophagaceae bacterium | reverse complement strand
ATTTTCAAATCAATGGTGTTTCTACCCCCCCTCCTCGCGCGAGCGTCTCGCTCGTGCGTAATTGTACAAAGTTGGCACGAGCGAGACGCTCGCGCCAGTGGATAATTCATCAATAATATGTAGCTAAAAGCAAAGGCTTATTTCCTGCAAATTCTCTTGTAAGCGCAATAAGCACAACGCCTAATTTCTTCGGTTTGGATGAAAGGTTTTTTGGTATTAAAAAGGTCTTCAAGCAATAATCTTAATTGATTTTCAAACTCCTCAATATGTTGTTGATTGAGTTTTGCATTACCATCAATTTGCAGTGAATCGAAACCTCTTTGCGGTTGCTGTAGCCAATAAATTCCTGAATGAACCGGCAGTGAAATTTCGGGATGCGATTGCAGGTAAGTCCAAGCGTAAGTAAGCAGTTGAAACGATTTTGCGAAGTCGGGATTTGAAGAAATTGCTTCCAGATTTTCTTCACGCAGGCGCACATCGCCTGCCTTTCCTGTTTTGTAATCGGCAATAGATAAGATGCCATTTTGTAATTCTATTCTATCTGCTGTGCCTTTAATTTTTACCTGCGTTCCTGCAACATCAATAACCGCTTCCAATTTTTCTTCCAAGCCAAGAATTTTAACTGAATGGTCTGATTCTACTCGTTTAATTTCTGCTTCCAGAAACATATCAATCATTTTCAAAGCAAGCCTGTATTGTAAATGATTGCGCCCCTGCATTAAACTCTCTTCATCAAACCTTTCTTTGAAACCTTCAATCAGTAATTGCTCAATTCTTGTGTTGTCTTTCCTGATATTATGCAGCCAATCAACAGAAACGTTTGCGCCTATTTTTTCGGCATACAACTTTTCAAGCACGTAATGCACAGCAGTACCCAATGTATTCGTTTCCATGCTTTCTTCCACTTCATCCGGTTCTTTTAAACCCGCCACATAACGGAAGTAATATTGAAGCGAACAGTTCACATATATATTCAATGCTGATGGCGAAAAACCGTATTCCGCATTTGCATTCAGCTTTGCTATTATCTCTTCATTTTTCTCAACAATAATCGGCTCAACAGCTTTTTGTTTTGCCGGAGCGATGGAAAAAACTTCTTCTTTAAATTTTACTGCTTCATTATTATTTGCAAGCTCATGTTGAAGTTGCAAAATATAACGGCTTGGTTCACCACCGCCCATTCTGTCGCCTTCGGTATCATATAACAGATAGACATTTTTTGCCTGATGGAATAATCTGTAAAACAAGTAAGCGGTGATGGAATCCTTTTCGCGATAAGAGAACAAAGCCTCATTGCGCAATGGATGCGGAATGTAGCTCTTGCTGCTTTTGCCTGCGGGCAACATACCTTCGTTGGCAGATAGAATTATCACATTATCAAAATCCAAGCAACGCGATTCCATCAAACCCATAATCTGCAAACCAAGCGCAGGCTCGCCTTCAAAAGGCACACGCGCATTGCGCAATTCATCGGTAAATAAACTTCTTAAAGCATCGCTGTCAATTTCATTTTCATTTAACTGATTTTGAAGCGATGCGCATACCGATAAAATTCTGTTCAAAAATTCAACATCAATGTTTCGTTCCTTTTTTGGATAGAAAAATTGGGTGAGTGCATTTGCAATTTCGGTAAGCAGCTTCAAATAATCACTGCTTTTTTCGGGTTGAAAAAGCATGGACAGAAATAAATTATGCTCCGCGCCATCAATAATTTCAGCCAGAAATTTTCTTGAAACAAAAACAATATTGCGCGAACGAACTGCGGTTTCAATTTTATGGCAATTGGCTTTGCTCAAAAGCACATTTGAATAAGAATGTCGCAAAAGTGCCAGCAATTCTTTGTAGTAAATCTTAGGCTGCTTGCTTCGTTTTGAAACCCTTTCTGAAAGTTCATGCAGCTTAAAAAGCAAAAGAAAATATTCGCCTGCAAGCGAGCGCGCAATGGGCAAACCCATCGTGATGTTGTAGTGCTTAATTTTTGCAGGAAGCGACATTTGCAAAGGCAACAGCAATTTTTCATCGGGCAAAATGATAGCCGTGCGCGAAGCATTTTCGTCTGTAATCTCCAATCGGTTGGCAATAATTTCCATAGCGGCTTTTACCTGCCCGATGTTTCGCGCAACACTTATTACCGATACTTCTTTTTCCTTTTTTGAAATATTATTCAGAATATATTTTGGCGATTCGCCTTTCCATTCCTTAAAATATTTTCTAAAAAATAAACCTGCTTCCTGATAGTTGTTTTTCAAATAATATTCATCGGCATCCCAAATTGCTTTTGCCTTTCCAAGCTGATGAAGATGTTTAATAATAAACTCCTCCGAGTTGGTTAATCCGTTGAAACCAACGAAATAGAAATTGGAAATATTTTCAGATAACAAATGAATTTCCTCAGCCACTTTGCGAAACATCATGCCGATATTTCCTTTTTGCTGCGCCAGCAATTGCGTACGCAATTGAGCATACATCATCTGAAACCGCTCCCAAAATTTCAAGTAATCAATCTGCGAAGCGTTCAATGCTGTGGCAGGCTCATAAACTTTAAGCGATGCAAGGCTGCGCAATTCGCGAAAGAACCAATCCTGCTTCACCAAATGCAAATCCATTTCTTCAAAATCGCTGCACAAAGCCCTGCCCTGCGCCAAAAAAGAATTGATGTCATCACCACCGCCACTTTCAATAAAAATTTTGTGCAGCATCATCACCTGCTCAACGGGTTCAAC
>CAZSEG010000218.1:0-409 GCA_964605875.1 uncultured Chitinophagaceae bacterium | reverse complement strand
AACGGCTTGCAGTTGCGCTATTTTTTTTACCCAATCTGTAAAGGTTATCATTTCGGGCAGCCAGATAGTTTTGCCTGTTGCCTCCAATGCTTTGCGAAAAAAATAACAGGCGCGATGCGTTGGCAGAATAACCGTAACGCCACTCAGGTTATTGCCGTGTGTATCTAAAATTTCCGCAGCAGTCTTTTGGAGGAAGTTCATAAAAAATAAGGCTGTTCACCCACAGTTAATGAACCGCAAGTTGATAAATTTTATTTCATCAAATATACTGTGATGCGCGTTGAGATATAAACGCGCATGTATTTAGTGCAGAGAATCTTACAACCTCTCAATCACAATTGCAGATGCGCCACCGCCACCGTTGCAAATACCTGCCGCGCCATATTTTCCGCCTTTGTGTTTTAATACA
>CAZSEG010000217.1:2194-3152 GCA_964605875.1 uncultured Chitinophagaceae bacterium | reverse complement strand
GCAATTTTTTATGCCCTTGTTTTTGTTGTAATGGTTTTGCTGTACCTCAAGTTGCGCAATAAACTTCCCGGAATTTATTTAAGCATTTTTCTTGTTGTAATTTTCACTGCGCGTTTACTGATTGAATTTACAAAAGTACCCGATGGTGCAGGAATTTTTGGATTAAGCAGTACGCAAACGCTTCATATTCCGTTAATAGTATCAGGGATTGTTTTACTTTATTTTTCGCTTACAGGTAAATTGAAAAAATACGCATGAGCGGTTATGGAAAATGGTTGGGCGGTGGCTTGGGTTGGTTAGTTGGCGGACCAATTGGCGGCATACTCGGCTTTGTGGCAGGCAATGTGTTGAATGATGAGCCGGAAGCAGAAGCCGCATCGCAAAGTTCTAACGTAACGGAGTTGGAATCGTGCTTAATTGTGATGGCTTCGCACGTAATTCATGCGGACGGAAAAGTATCGCTTAAAGAAATTGATACCGTAAGAAGTTTTTTTGTAAGCACATCGGGCGAGAAAAATATTGAGGAGAAAATGAGTGTGATGAATCATTGCCTCAACCATCAATATGAATTGGAAAAAGCCTGCGGTTACATTCGCATTTACCGGAACGAAACTGTTGCGCTGCAAAGCCTCCGGCTGATGTTTGACATTGCTTTGAGTGATTCTGACCTATCTGAAAAGGAACGAAAAATATTGTTTCGCATTGCAGGTTTGCTCAATATCAATGATGTTATTTTTAAGAAAATGATACAGCACTGGGTAATTGTTGTTGAAGATGATTACACGCTTTTAAACGTTACAAAAAACGCTACACAAGCGGAAATAAGAAATGCTTACAGAAAATCGGTGCTGAAATTTCACCCCGACAGAAACCGCAACTACACCGAAACAGAAAAGAAAAATGCTGAAAGAAAATTACAGGAGTTTTTTATGGCTAGAGAAGTCGAACAACAATTTAG
>CAZSEG010000217.1:328-2184 GCA_964605875.1 uncultured Chitinophagaceae bacterium | reverse complement strand
GCGCGAAGCGTATAAAAGATTGGTGAAAGATTAAAGACTTTACTCCCGAAGCGTGAACGGACAGCAGCAAATTATACCATCGAAAAATTCTAAACGGTTAATACCTGAAACCCAGCCCTTTCTTTTTTGAAGCCACATCATCCAAATCTTTTAAATCATCTTCTTTTAAAATGGAAAGCGATTCTTTGGTGCGTTCGGCTTTATCCAAAGCGGCTAAACGCAGGTGCTGGTTTTGAATAGAGCGTTCAATAACCTTTCTGATTTCGCGGGCATTGCCAAAATGTTTGTCGCGATTTTCAAAAAGCGATGCGATGTAATTTTTCAGATATTCTTTGGCAGCATCATCGGGTTGCAGGTTTTCTTTTTTCAGCAAATCCAATGCAATTTCCACCAGTTCGTTTACTGAATAATCATTGAAAGTATAGGTTTTATCAAACCTTGATTTTAAGCCCGGGTTTGAAAGAATAAAACGATTCATTGGCTCGGTGTAGCCTGCCACAATCACGGCAAATTCACCGCGCATATCTTCCATGCGTTTCAATAATGTTTCGATGGCTTCGCGACCGTAGTCGTTGCCTTCGCCAAGCGAATAGGCTTCGTCAATAAACAGGATACCGCCCTTAGCTTCTTTGATAACTTCATCAGTTTTCAGCGCGGTTTGCCCGATGTATCCGGCAACTAAACCTTGCCTGTCCACCTCTACGGTGTGTCCTCTTTCGAGCAAGCCAAGCGCTTTGTAAACTTTGGCAATGATACGTGCAACGGTTGTCTTACCCGTACCCGGGTTGCCGATAAAAACACTGTGCAAAGAGAAGCGGTTCAGAATATCTTTTCCTTCTTCTTCATAAAAGCGAACGAGTTTTACCAACTCATTTATCTCATCTTTTATGTTGCTGATGCCTACCAAACCATTCAGTTCTTTCAGGGCATCGCGCAGCAGTTTTTCATTAACCTTAATCTTGGTTTTTTTCTTGCGTTTGGTATCAAAAACTTTTTTGATGTCGTCTGTTTCAATCAAAGAAAGTTGTTCGGGATTTAAGTCTTTCACATCGCTGCGTTGCATCAGGCGCAAGCCTAAATTCATTTTGGCTTCTTCGATAGTAGCGTGTGCAAAACGTGCATTGCCAAAGGTTCTGTCGCGGTTGCGGAATGCTTCTGTAAGCGCATCGAACAAATAGTTATCCGCTTCTTCGGTGATGGTTACTGCGCGTTGTTTTGCTGCAAGGTGAGCAATCTGATGAAGCTCTTCGGGCAGGTAATCATCAAAATGGAAGAAGTGCTTGAAGCGCGATTTTAAACCCGGATTGGAATCCAGAAAGTTTTCCATTTCGCGCGGATAACCCGCTACCATAATGGCTACATCTTTGTTGCCATCGCTCATTTCTTTTACCAAAACTTCAATCACTTCGCGCCCGAAATCTTTCGAGTCGTCAGACTCGCGCGCAAGGGAATAGGCTTCATCAATAAATAAAATTCCGCCTTTTGCTTCTTCCAAAGCCTTCTTAACTTTTGGTGCAGTTTGCCCGATGTATTCACCAATTAAATGCGAGCGGTCAACTTCTTTTACATGTCCTTTGCTTAACAAGCCCATGCTTTTGTAAATCTGCCCCAGCATTTTTACAACGGTTGTTTTGCCCGTTCCCGGGTTGCCCGTAAACACACTGTGCAGGCTGATGTTTTCAGCATCGCTGAAACCTTTTTCCTGTCTTAGTTTCAGGAAGTTCAAATACTTAACGTGGTTCTTGATTTCATCTTTTAATTCTTCCAAACCTACCAACTCATCCATCTTGGCAATCTGCGCTTCGAGCGATTCGTTGGGCGCTACGGGTTCTTCATTCAAAGCAAGATAAGCCTGC
>CAZSEG010000217.1:0-318 GCA_964605875.1 uncultured Chitinophagaceae bacterium | reverse complement strand
AGCATTATACCAGTTGAAGAAAAGTTCGCAGTTCCAATCGGTAGCAAGTTTGTTGCGAAATTTTAATTCGGCATATAAATATTGCGTGGTGTTGCGGCTGATTTTTTTGAGGTAAATTTTTTCTTCTTCATTCACCGCGTTGTAATCGCCCGAATAGAATTTGATAGATTGAATACTGAAATATGGATTGTTTTCGGGCGACACCCTGCCCACATCTTCCACAAAAAATTTGCGTGAACCAATCAGTTCTCCGTCAATGTAGGCTTCCCATGTGTATTCGCCTTTTGTCCAAAACAAGCCGTGATTGGAATTGCCCCA
>CAZSEG010000216.1:0-3269 GCA_964605875.1 uncultured Chitinophagaceae bacterium | reverse complement strand
CATCAATGTTCCTTTCGCTTTAACGGGAACATTGATGCTTGCACCCGTTGAATTTGTAACATAATACGCTCCCGCATTCACAGTTCCTGTTGCGATGGTTGGGTTGTAGATGGCTTCAAAATCATCCAACCACAAAGTGCTGTTTTTATTGCCACCGGTTTGGTCGCCACTGGAAGTGCTTGTAATTAATATGTATTGCGGAGTTCTGTTGTCCACATATACAAAAGGTAAAGAAATTCGAGTCCAGTTGGCAATTGAAGCACCGGCTGTACCTGCATACTGCGCACGTGCAATCACTTTAGGCGTAGCATTGGGATGATGAGCGGTTGCCGCTTCCGGTGCAAAGCAGGAGTCCACGTGCAATCTTGCTTCCACGCGCGGGAAATCGTTTCCAACTGCCGTATATCTCATCCAAAAAACCAAGCTGTCCGGGCGACCTGTGAAAGACATGGTCGTTGCGGGAATCGTAGAGTATGCTCCTATAAAGCCATCACTTTTGGTGGTCGTAGGTGCTTCCACTCTTCCGGTGGTTAAAGAGCCGTTTACAATTATGGTTGTAATAACAATATTCACCTCTCCCGTAACAACTTTCGCGCAATACTGTCCGCCATGCACATTGGCACTTTCCCTAAAACAAGTCTGAGGTCCCGAAGAAGCATTTCCCGCTCCGGTTTTATTACTGTTCCAGCCGGTAGGCTCAATACTTGTGTTGCCTGTGTTATCCCACAGTTCAAAACCTCCGTTAGTAATTTGTGTTTGCGAAAAAGAAACTGCCGCAAAAAGAACAGCAGCAAAAAGCGAATAGAATTTTTTGTTCATAATAAGTCTGTTTTGTGGCGGCAAAGAATGGGGTTTAAATCGAGGCAAACAAAATCAACAAGTCCTAAGTTGTGGATAAAGACTCATATTCTTTAAATCGCAATAGAGAAATGATTTGTTTTAACAAAAAGGAGAGGATATTACAACTATAAAATTTAACCACATAGAAACATAGTTGATTCTGATAGTTAGGGGGAGAAAATAAAAAGCAACAAAAGAGAGAAAGAAAAATTTGCCGAAAAACTAAGTATTGGCGCGGGTTACAGCCTATTTTAAGCCTATTGCGGTTGAAAATAAAAAGCAACAAAAGATTGGTGTTAGGTTGGTATTAGGTTGGGTTTTACGGCTTCAAAATGCCTTAAAAAGTGGTTTTTGATTGGGTTTTAAATGATTTTAGAGGGGTTAATTGAACATAAAAAGGTACTGTATCGGTACATTTAGGTGGTACACTGAATTGTTAAATTGCGGTTTTCAAAGCCGACTGCATAACATCTTTAGCTAAAACAACTTCCCCTGTGTTCTTACTGTTTTGGTTTGGCGGTTGATTATATCGGTGATGGATTTGCCGTTTATTTTTGAATTGAAGCCATTAGGCGCATCGGTATTGCGTAAGAGATGTTCGATGTAATCGTTTGATAGGTAGAATACATCTGATAGAATTGCGGTGATAAACTCATGGCTGTATTTCTGCGCGCCAAACTCCTTTACCTCCGATAGCAGCTTGTATGCCAACGCAATGTCTTGGTTGCGCCCCTGAATGGTATGTTTATCGTAGCGTGGCATGGTTACTTGTTTTTGATAGTGTATTTATTCACCAGTTGTGCATCAATTCTGCTTTCAAAATCTTTACAAATGGTGTAGGTGTAATTATCCGTACAGTTGCTTATTTTAATAAGCGTTACCAAAGCTGCGGCTTGACCGATAGTAAGCGTAACATTAAATTTAAACCGTGTTGATTGCCTTATTTGAAAGCCATATTTTAAATACAAAGGATGCAGTTGAGCCATCTGCATCAGCACATTGTAGAGGTGTTCTTTATTCTCAAATTCCGCGTTTTTATGGTTGTTCTCAATGATATTATAGGCGTACATAAACAACTCAACCAACACGGTAAGTTCATCTCTTTTTAAATTTTTCAAACGGATAGATTCGGCAATTATCATTTCCTGTTTTTTAAATAATGAGGAACTATGTTGCGAACCAGTACGCCTATCATGTTCTTTAATTCGGCTTCGGTGTAGTGATTCAACTCTTTGCCCCAACGCTCCTTTAATTTTGCCTGTATTCGCGGCATATCGGCTACCATTTTGCCTTCGCGCATGGTATTGTAATCCATTTGCCTGTATTGGCTTATAACTGTTCTGCGCAGCTTGGTAAGCACTTCTTTTTTGTCGGGAGCTATTGCCTTTTCGATTGCGGGCTTTGGCTTTTGTAAAGCCTCCAAACGCTTACACAAGTCTATTGCTTCATATTCCAACAGTTCTTTGCTGCTGGTAGTTCTTCCCTGCGTAGTGCCCTGAATGACCTCACTTTTACCCTCTTTGGTTTTGATGCCTGCTTTGCCTAAAAGCGTATGAAGCCTGCGCAATGTGCGCGGTTGTATTGGTCTGTTATCTAAACTCATTTAAAAAGCGTTTTTGTGAAAGGAATGTTTCGAGGTAGAGCATTTCGATATTTTTATATGCCAACCATGCTTTATATCTCGGAATGGCTTGCAGGCACAGCATTTTTTCTTTGTCGGTTAATGCCTCCCAAAGCCGTTTTGCCCTGTCTTTTTTTCCTACTTTGTAGCCGTAGGTTTCCCATACGTTTTCAAAAGATAGGTCTGGCGGTATTTCATCCAGCTTAAATTCTTTTTCAAAACGTTTTGAAAACGCTTTTAAAGTTTCATACTTTGAGAAATTGTATTGAAGAAAACTTTCGTGTTTTTCTTTGTCGGAAAATTGTGTTTTTACTTCAAATCCAACCAGCAAGCCGTAATCGGTGTAGCTAAAGCTGCACTCAAAATTTTTTGATTTGCTATAAAGTAAGTAGGTTGTCATTTTAGATTTTAGAAGTTAGAATTAAGATTTGGGAGCGGACACCAATCAGGCGTGTTGAATGACGGATGTTTACATTCACCATGAATGATGCTATCAATGCCCTCATCTGCACCGTCAGAGTATATTGTGAGGTAAGGGCAATTTGCGCAACCGCTAACTAATATTTGTTTCATCTGTAATAAATTTTATCTACTTCTTTAATCAATGACAAAATCACGAAGGGAATTTGAGGTACAACGGCATCGCCAAGCCCTTCAAGCTGCTCCACCCGATTGGGAAACCCATGAACCACTCTATCCAGCGCGGGTTCAGTTTCCCACGCATCGAACCTGCCAAGTTGTGGTGTCTGCGCTGGTCGGCTGCTGTGCCTCCGCACTTCGCGTAATTTTTGGTCATTGTTGGAAAAAT
>CAZSEG010000215.1:0-3280 GCA_964605875.1 uncultured Chitinophagaceae bacterium | reverse complement strand
AATAGTTACTTCATCATTAAAACCTAAGATGCTTCACCGTTTCGCCATTATTTATCAGTTGTTTCAAAGAGTCTATTCCGATTTTAAGATGTTCGTCCACATAATTTTTCGTAACACTTGAATCACTGGCTTCGGTTTTTACGCCATCAGGAACCATCGGCTGGTCGCTCACCAACAGCAAAGCCCCCGCAGGAATTTCATTTTTAAATGCTGCAATAAAAATGGTAGCCGTTTCCATGTCAATTGCCATTGCGCGAATATCTCTCAGGTATTCTTTAAACTTTTCATCCCACTCCCAAACCCGCCTGTTGGTGGTGTAAACGGTTCCTGTCCAGTAATCTTTTGCGTGGTCGCGAATGGTAGTTGAAATTGCCTTTTGCAATGCAAAAGACGGGAGCGCAGGCACTTCTTCGGGAAAATAATCGCTGCTTGTCCCCTCGCCTCTTATGGCTGCAATAGGCAAAATCAGGTCGCCTATTTCATTCTTTTTTTTCAAGCCCCCGCACTTGCCTAAAAACAAAACTCCTTTGGGATTTATGGCTGAAAGCAAATCCATTACCGTAGCTGCATTGGGGCTACCCATACCAAAGTTTATGATGGTGATGCCATCGGCTGTGGCACTTTGCATCGGGCGGTCTTCGCCCGTAACTTTCACGCCATTCCACAATGCAAACTTCTTTACGTAAGTAATAAAGTTTGTGAGCAAAATATATTCGCCAAACTCGCTTAACTCCATGCCCGTGTAGCGCGGCAGCCAGTTGTTTACGATTTCTTCTTTAGTTTTCATAAGATTTTACAAAGCAAACTTAACCCATTATTGAATAAACACGTTTCATAACAAACCGCTCGATTATTAAGTTTAGGTTAAACATTTAAAAAAATTGTTGCGGAATAAATGTTTTATACCTTCGCTCCTCTAAATTTTGATTCCCGATGAGGAAGCTATTGATACTGTCATTTGTTCTGAACTTATTTTTTATTTTTCATTCTGTGGGACAGGGTGGTCCGGTTCCTCCGCCTGATAACACACCAATTGATGGAGGTGTTTTCGCCTTGGTTATTGCAGGTGCTGCTTACGGCTACCGTAAAGTAGTTAAGCACAAGAAAAAAGAAGCGTAGTAAATTTATATTGTAACAATATTTTGAAGCAGAAATTGAAATTCAATTTCTGCTTTTTTTCTGAAAAAACACACCCCTAACCCCTCTTCCCGAACAGCGGGATTTCCGCTTTGCTTCAACAAGAGGGGAACAACAGCCAAATCCTCATTTTTTCATCTCCCTTTGTGCTTGGCAAAGCATGAATGTTTCGTTTTAGAAAAGTTCTTTCCGTAATAGTTTTTTCACGCCCTTGAATTGCGTTCCCTGAACGCTATTATTTATTATTGCCTTGAGTGAGAAAAATTCAAATCTTATTTTACTTTGCCTTTCTCAATATATCACTGTTTGCATCAGGGCTTGAAAACGCACCCGGAAAAGTCGGAATTTCCGTTGATTATTATTTGGGTAAACATCTGCATCACTCGCCAAAAATCATTGCAGATTTATCGGGTCTTACCCACGCTTATGAAATCAGTTGCTTTAAACAAACAACCGGAGAAAAAGACTGGATGCGCAAATTGCGTTATCCTGAAATTGGCGGGGCATTACACATCACACAAAATGTAAATCCCGCTGTATTCGGCACTACGATTGGCTTAATGGGAACGGTAAAATTCTTTCTTGTAAGAAGTAAGTATGCAGATTTATACACAAGATTGGGTGCGGGAGCGGCATTTCACACAAAGTATTATCACATCAATAACAACCCCGAAAACAATGTAATCGGCTCGGTGCTGAATGCCATGTTTCAACTAAGAATCGGTGCAGATTTCAAACCTTTGCCGTATTTGCAAATTGCTGTTTCGGGCGTGCTGACACATCAGTCAAACGGTGGTATTCAATTGCCCAATCTCGGCATAAATATGGCAGGCGCAACTATTGGCGTTCGTTACTTTCCGGTTCATAATCCCGTTCCATACATAAAAGGAAAAGTTCCTAAACCTTTTCGCCCGAACGAATTTATGTTTCGCTTTGGTTTTGGCGTAACCGACCAATGGCGCAACGGACCCAAATACCCGATTTACTTCGCTACATTCGCTTATGCCCGTTACACAAGTATCATCAATAAAGTAATTGCAGGCTTTACTTTAGAATATAATTATGCCATAAGAGATTTTATGGTTCAGGGCGAAATAGGCACAGAGAAAGAAAAAAAGTTACACGCATTCACACCGAGTTTTTTTGTTGGCGATGAAATAATTATCAATCGCGTTGGTATGTTGTATGCCTTAGGTGTTTATGTCTATCATCCGTCTTTCAGAAATTCTTGGATATATGCAAAAGCAGGCGTGAATTATTATTTTGTTGATATTGGCAAAAACGGAACCATAAAACCATACATCGGTGCGCATTTAAAAGCGCATAAATTTATTGCGCAAACCATTGAGTTCAGCACGGGTTTTTTATTCCGATAGCAAAATATACCCGCTGCACAAAATCTTAAATCACCAAATCATATATCTTAAATCCAATATTCTACATTCGCCCCGCAATGCAACTCAAAGACATAAAGCAGCCAATTGCAAACGAGTTGGAAATTTTTGAAACGCGCTTTCGCGAGTCCATGCGTTCAAACACTCCGCTGTTGGACAGAATCATGCACTATATCGTCAGTCGCAAGGGCAAACAAATGCGCCCGATGTTTGTGTTTTTCAGCGCAAAACTTTGTGGCGAAATTACCGATGCAACCTACACTGCCGCTTCTTTAGTTGAGATTTTGCACACCGCTACTTTGGTGCATGACGATATTGTGGACGACAGCTTTCAACGCAGGGGATTCTTTTCAATCAATGCGCTTTGGAAAAATAAAATTGCCGTTTTGGTAGGCGATTATTTATTGGCAAAAGGATTGCTGATAAGCGTTGATACGGGTCAGTTCAGGCTCTTGCAATTACTCAGCAACACCATTCGCGAAATGAGCGAAGGCGAACTGCTGCAATTGGAAAAAGCGCGGAGGTTAGACATCAAGGAAGAAATATATTTCGACATCATTAAAAAGAAAACCGCTTCGCTTATTGCTTCCGCCTGCGCGTGTGGTGCAGCCACAGTTACCACCGATGAAAAACTGATTGAGCAAAGCAGGTTATTAGGCGAAAAAATCGGCATCGCATTTCAGCTTAAAGACGATTTGTTTGACTATGAAGATGCCGAAACAGGCAAGCCGAGAGGCATTGATATAAAA
>CAZSEG010000214.1:0-3297 GCA_964605875.1 uncultured Chitinophagaceae bacterium | reverse complement strand
GTTAAGCCTGTCGCGCCATCAACTCCGTTTGTGCCGTCTTGTCCCGTTACGCCTGTCGCGCCATCAACTCCGTTTGTGCCGTCTTGTCCGGTTGCGCCTGTTGCGCCATCAATTCCATTTGTGCCGTCTTGTCCGGTTGCGCCTGTTGCGCCATCAATTCCATTTGTTCCGTCTTGTCCGGTTGCGCCTGTCGCTCCGGTTGCACCATCAATTCCATTTGTTCCGTCTTGACCCGTTGCGCCTGTCGCGCCATCAATGCCATTTGTGCCGTCTTGTCCTGTGGCTCCGGTTGCACCTGTCGCGCCTCTTAAATCTGTTGTTGTTGGAATTAAAGTACCATCACTTAATTGAAAGGTAAAAGTGCCGTTGCCGTTGTCTATAATGTTCACAATGCCTACGCCCGCAATTCCGGTAGCACCCGTTGGTCCCGGAGGTCCTGTTGCGCCCGTAACTCCTGTCGGACCGGTGGTACCAGTTACACCGTCAATGCCATCAGCTCCATTTTGACCCGTTGCGCCTGTTATGCCATCTGCACCGGCAATTCCCGTTGCGCCCGTAGCTCCGGTTGCTCCGTTTCCGCCCGATGCCTGACATAAAGAAAACCAATTAGGAGGAATTAGACCTCCATTATAAAAGAAAAGGCATTGCGAGTCTGTATCATAAACTATCAATCCGTTTGCGGGAGATGCAATGGCGGTTCTTTGCGCAGTGGTTACTCTTGGAACTAAAAAACCTTTATCTGTTGCAGATAAATCTAAAATAGATGAGGGAGCAGGATTGGGTGTGCCAATACCAACATTATTCTGAGCAAAGAGAAAAGAAAACGATAAAAACGTAATTAGAAAGAGTACAAATTTCTTCATGCAAAAAGTATAAAAAAACGTAAGTTTTATCAACGAAAATATTGGGTGCGACAACATCATTCTATTGCATCAAGCGGAAACATCCCTCTTAAAGAAGCGACAACCGGACTTTTAGTTGCCAGCACTTTAAGATTTTTCAAAAGTAACTTTTTAGAAAAACATTCAAAATCAAATTTTTTATCTGCCTATTGCGCACGGAATAAATTATTGCATTTTGTTATCCCGCAAAGACACGAAGAACACAAAGACAAATTTGTTTTATCTCGTGTGATATTTAGATAATAAAAGTAAAACGCAACCTCAAAATATGCTACCTAAAAGCGTATAAAAAAATGTTCTCCTTTTTCAACTAAAGCCTGCTTCTTTGCCGCATGGCAAAAGCGAAACAGCAAAAACAAAATACTCCTAAACCAACAGCTAAACAATCAAGTAACAAATCGCTTGAATGGACGATTGGATTCATCCTTGCGGCTGTTGCATTTATATTGTACTTCAATACGCTGAATCATAGTTATGTGCTGGATGACTTTAGTGTGATTCGCGAAAACAATGTGGTGATGCAAGGTACAAGTGCTATCCCAACTATTTTCAAAACTTCTTATCGCTACGGCTATTTGAATTTAGAGGATGGATTGTATCGCCCTTTATCGCTGGCAATGTTTGCAACGGAGTGGGAAATTTCGCCCGACAATCCTGCATTGCATCACTGGGTAAATGTTCTTTTATACGCCTTAACTGCATTTTTGCTTTTTACTGTTTTGCGCAGGTTGCTTTCTAATTTTTCTATTGTCATTCCACTGATTGCGACTTTACTTTTTGTGGTGCATCCGGTGCATACAGAAGTTGTTGCAAACATTAAAAGTCGCGATGAAATATTATCACTTCTTTTTACGCTTTTGTCGTTAAGTTTTTTGTTGAAAGCAAATGAAAAACAACACAAGCAACAAAGTTTCCCCACTCTTGAAATCATTCTTTCCTCCATATTCTTCTTTGTTGGTTTATTAAGCAAAGAATCAGGCATTACCATGCTTGCAGGATTTCCACTATTGCTGTGGGCTTTTAAAAATGTATCCTTCAAAAACATTACGCTATTTCTATTGCCACATCTTGCTGTAACCTTTATTTTTCTTGTAATCCGCTACAATGTTTTGGGAGGAAAACTCACTGATACTTCACTCACTGTTTTAGATAATTTCATCATTCAGTCGCCCGATTTTTTTACTCAATTTGCAACGGCAGTAAAAGTGCTTGGCTTGTATCTGAAATTATTTGTATTGCCGCATCCATTGCTTTACGATTACTCTTACAATAAAATTCCCGCAGCATCATTTTCGGATGTTGTTTTCCTTTTGTCATTTGCCGTTCATTTAGCTGCCGGAGTATTTGCTTTAATAAAAATAAGAGAGCGAAATTTCTTTGCCGTTTGCATTTTGTTTTACCTCATCAGCATTTCATTATTCAGCAATATATTTTTGAAAATAGGCGTGGGTATGGCAGAGCGATTATTGTATTTTCCATCACTCGCCATTTGTCTTGCGGCTGCTTACGGCTTCACTAAAATCTTCAAAGAAAATACTTCAAACACAAGCGTTTCAAATTTATCAGGCTTGTTTTTCGTAAGCAAAGTTTCATTGATTGCAACCTTTATTATCGCATTTTTATTCAGCATAAAAACTATTGCGCGCAACCCTGCGTGGAAAGACAATTACACGCTTTACTCAACTGATTTAGAAAGCCTGAAAGAAAGCACTCGTGCGCATTATTACCTCGGCAATGAAATCATTAAAAACACTGCGCCAAACGAAAAGAACGAAGCAAAACGCAAGCAACTTTTTGAACAGGGAATCGGCTTATTAAAAGAGGCTTTGCGCATTTATCCTTCCTACAGCGAAGCGCTTTCGCAGCTATCGGTTGGCTATTACAAAATTGCTGATTACCCGAATGCTGTTATCTATTCAAAAGAGGCTTTGAAATATAATCCAAATGACATTATTACCTTGAATAATTTAGGCAGTTCATTATTTCAAATAGGGCAACCCGAAGAGGCTTTAAAATTGTATGAGCAAGTGGTAAAATTAAATCCACGCTACGAAGACGGATGGATGAATTTAGGCAGCATTAACGGCATGGCTAAACGCTTTGACGAAGCCATTAAAAATTTTAATACCGTGCTTTCCATCAACCCGAATAATGCCCGCGCGCATTACTATTTGGGCATCACTTATCGCACATTGGGCAACGAGGCTTCTGCTAATCAATACCTGCAAAGAGCGAAACAATTAGACCCTTCGCTGCAATAAAAAGGGGCGAGGGACGTGCAAAAAAAATTCATAAAGTTTTATGCTATTATTATGACTAACACATAAAAAATTTGATACCCAAATACAAACACACCCCTACCCCTCTCAAGAGGGGAAAACAGCCAATGCAAGAC
>CAZSEG010000213.1:1112-3370 GCA_964605875.1 uncultured Chitinophagaceae bacterium | reverse complement strand
CATTCGGCTCAAAAAAATTAAGGGCAGATTTAATAATCATCAGCAAGCCCGCGCCTGCAATCATGCCGCCTTCAATGCCCGAAACAATAAACTCTATTTTGCCGTGTCCGTAGGGGTGGTCTTCATCTTTCGGCTTTGCCGAAAGCGTAACGCCATATAATGCCAAACTTCCCGCAATCACATTGACAATAGACTCTAAGGCATCAGTAAGAATAGTATTGGAGTTGGTAAGATACCACGCAAAAAACTTCACCAGCAGCAGCCCAAAGCCAACTATCACTGCTATTCGCTGAACAGAAATTTCTTTTCGCGTTTGATTCATTTAATGAAGTTGTTTAAACTTTTGAGAATAACTTATTAAATCATATAGAAACATAGACGGACTTGTATTTTCTATGTGATTTTGCCTGCAAAACTATTTTTACTTGGTGAAGATAGAAAAACATAACTCCGCCAAAGGCGAAGCAAATGCGGTTAAATAAAGTATCGGGCTGTTCTTAATCCATAACTCACGTTAACAGACCAAGCGTTTTTTCAAAGCATGCAACAAAGATTATATCTGAACGTAAGAGGAAGGTGTTAGCCCATGGTGGGTTGGCTGAAAAACCTTTAATCTGATATATGTCTGGCGAAGGCGTTGTAAAACTTGACGAAACCATCACTGCGGAAAACGTGGCTGCAAAAGTGCAGGCAATGTTTGCGCAGGGGCAAAGTCTTGTGAATATAGACGCTAATCTTGCCCTCAGCTACATCAAGCAAATTACCGCAGCTTCAAAAAAGTTTAAGTACGAAACAGGAATCGGCAAAGCCGAATTGCTTTACAGCGCGTACCATTGGTTTCATGGCGATATAGAAAAGTCTTTGGAAGCCAATGCGACTGCCCAAAGCATTTTTAAGGCGCATGAAGACATTCTTCATCTTTCAATTTCCGACAGGTTGCTTGGGATGATTTATGGCGAGTTGGGCGATTACGATAAGTGTCTTGAATTGTACTACAATGCACTGCAACTTCAGGAAACCATCAATGAAAAAAGACAAACAGCTACTACTTTAAATAATATCGCATCGGCACAAATGAAAATGGGCGTTGCCGATCAAGGGCTGCTCAGTTATCAAAAGGCACTCGAAATTTTAGAATCTGTAAATTCCGAAGACCCGCAAATCGTAACCGCAAAGGCAATGATTTGTACCAACATGGGGCAGGCGTACAACTCCAACAGCGATTTTGAAAAGAGCTTACATTATCATCAATTGTCGTTGCGGTGGAGCCAGTCTATTGATAAATCATCGCGGCTTGTTGCGCAAACTTATTACCACATCGGCTTTTTGTATGTAAATCATAACGATGCCGAAAATGCGTTGCCCAACCTGCAAAAGGCTTTGGAAATTGCCGAACGGATGCAGAACAAAAAGCTGTTGGGCGATATTTTTTCTATGATAAGCAAGGCTTATCGCCTGATGGAAAAATATGACCTTGCGCTTTCGTTTGCCATTAAGCACAAGGAACAAATCAAAGAGAATGATGTTGCTTCCGTCAGTGTGGATATACTTTCAAGCCATAAGCTGTTTGCAGAAATATATGAAGGCATGATGGATTTCAGTCAGGCAACTTTTCACTACAAAAAGGTGATGGATTTGAATGAAAAAATTCAACAGCAGGATAAAGTAATTCAGGTAAGAAATAAAAACATCAGGCATCAGTTAGAAAAACAAAAATCTGAGTTGCAACAATCAAATGCCGACCTGCAAATGTTCGCATCTATTGCTTCGCACGATATGCGCGCACCGCTTCGCACCATATCTTCTTTCATGCAACTTTTGGAAAGAAAAAACAAAGAAAAATTTGACGAAGAAGACAAACAATATATCGGCTTTGCGGTAAACGGAGCAAAGCATTTGGAGCGAATGATTGAAGATTTATTGGCATACAGTAAATTGGATAAAAATCTTGGTCCGGTAAGAGCCGTTGATTTGAACGAAGTTGCCAATATGGTTGATTACACGCTGAAAAGTTTCATCAATGAGCGCAATGCCAAACTGCAAATCGGAAAACTTCCGGCAGTGTTAGCGCATCAAAGTTTGATGACACAGTTGATTCAAAACATTACGGCAAACGGAATAAAATATAACAGAAGCGAAGTGCCGACCGTAAATATTACAGATGTGTCGGAAGGCAACGAAATAATTGTAGCAATTTCCGACAACGGAATCGGTATTCCCGAAGAACAGCACAACAAAGCATTTAAAATGTTTTCGCG
>CAZSEG010000213.1:0-1102 GCA_964605875.1 uncultured Chitinophagaceae bacterium | reverse complement strand
ACTACTACAACGGCAGAATCTGGATTGAAAAAAATGCAAACGGAGGAACAACTTTTTACATTGCATTTCCCAACAGCAAACATCCGAAGGTTTCTACTTTGAGGTTCTGAGAAGAAGAGCGTTTTAATTGCTATTCCTGTTTTAAGAAAACCACTTTAGGTCCAACTTGGTTGCCTTTTGTGTCTTTGTATATGCTGACAGCCAGGTAAACTTTACCGTGATAGTATTTTATCAAATCAACCGTTCCGTAATTCATGAAGTTATCCATACCCACCACAGATGCGCCCGAAGGTGTCAGCTTGTAAATGGATACACCGCTTGTGTTTGCACCCGCTCCCGCATAGCCCGAATAGTATAAATTACCATCTTCATCTATATCATAATCAGTTTCTGTTCCGCTGTATGGCGGCAACACATTGTCTAACACTTTTGTAAATGTATTGGTAGCCGCTAATGCTGCCGCCAACAGTAGTATCGCCTTCGTAAATTTTTATGAACCCCGAATTGTCTTTTACCATGCTTTTCAGGTAAAGCGTATCAAGTTTAGGCTTGTTAGGGTCATCGGAAGTATCTTTTTTGCAAGCACTCAGATATGCAACAAGCGCGAATAGAATAATTGAGATTTTTTTCATGTTCGGGAATATTTTCTGAATGCAATGCTACGCCCTTGCCAATGTATGAAAAAGGTAAATTATGGCAGATTCTTACTAATATGTATTATCGGAAATTCCGGTTCAGTGCGTAACTTCTTCGAAAACCGAGCCTGCATTTTTATTACGTTTGTTGCGAGCATAAACAGGTAAGATGAATAAAGAAAACGCTATTCAGATATTTGAACAAAAACAAGTCCGCACCCACTGGGACGAAGAAAAAGAGCTATGGTATATTTCTGTTATTGATGTAATTGAAGCATTGACAGGAACAGACCGCCCAAGAAAGTATTGGAACGACTTGAAAACCAAGCTACAAAAGGAAGGAAGTGAACTGTCCGAAAAAATCGGACAGTTGAAAATGGCTGCACCTGACGGCAAAATGAGGCTAACCGATGTTGCCGACACCGAACAAATTTTCAGGCTTATTCAATCTATTCCGTCACCAAAGG
>CAZSEG010000212.1:0-3476 GCA_964605875.1 uncultured Chitinophagaceae bacterium | reverse complement strand
GGTCGCCCCTTGCGGAAGCGACCAATCTTTTTTTAAGTGTATCACAATGAGCGAAGTACAAATAGAATCTTCATGGAAAGCATTGTTGCAAGATGAATTTGCAAAGCCGTATTTTCCGCTTATCCGCCAATTCATTTTAAATGAAAAGGCTAAAGGCAAAAAGGTATTTCCTCCGGGCGGACTGATTTTTAATGCGTTTAATCTTACTCCGTTCGGTTCATTAAAAGTTGTAATCATCGGGCAAGACCCTTATCACGGTGAAGGTCAGGCGCATGGTTTATGTTTTTCGGTTCCGCATGGGGTAAATCCGCCACCATCTTTGGTGAATATCTACAAGGAACTAAAGGAAGATGTCGGGTTTCAAATTCCCAATCACGGCAATTTAGAAAGCTGGGCAAAGCAGGGCGTATTGCTGTTGAATGCTTCATTGACTGTAAACAAAGGTGAAGCAAACTCACATGCGGGTTGCGGCTGGCAGACTTTTACCGATGCAGTTATCAAAACAATTTCTGAGCAGGGGAGTGGCATCGTTTTTTTACTTTGGGGAAGGTTCGCGCAGCAAAAAGAAATATTGATTGATACGAACAAACATCATGTTTTAAAAGCGGGACATCCCTCACCTTTTTCTGTAAACCTGTTTTTAGGTTGCAAACATTTTTCCAAAACGAATGAGTTGTTAAGCGCGCAAGGCAAATCTGTTATTGATTGGCAGTTGTAGTTTCAGAAGTAATACAAAATCATACTTCCGAAATCTAAAATCTAAAATGTAAAGAGTAACATTGCGCACAAATAATTATCATGGAACAAAAACTGCAACAGGAAAATCAAATCAATATCGAGCTTTCGGAAGAAATTGCCGAAGGCGTTTATTCTAACCTTGCCATCATATCTCATTCTAACAGTGAGTTTATTGTGGACTTTGTGCGCCTTGTGCCGAATGTTCCCAAAGCCAAAGTGAAATCAAGAGTCATTCTTACGCCTCAACACGCTAAACGCCTAATAAAAGCACTGGCTGATAATGTATCGAAATACGAAAGCCAGTTTGGTACTATCCAGGAAGATGATTCGAACTTGCCGCCATTCCCGATGGGATTTGGACCTGTAGCGCAGGCGTAATGTTTGACAAATGGAAAGTATGGGATGAATTTTCTATGAAGAATAATTTATCAGATACGCCATTGATAATTTTGCAGTAGTATGGAATAAAAATCCCCTGTCATTTTGTGACAGGGGATTTTTTTATGATACAAGACAGTTAATGACGGATTTTAGAAATCACATCAATGTTCCTCAGATGAAACGCTGATATAGTTTGGCATTTACATCTTCTCTTGCCGGTCTTCTGTTGCCTCTTTGCTCTTTTTCAATTTCTTATACCCGTAGGCTGCTCCGGCAATAGCAAATGCAACCACACCTCCGTCAATGGGTGTGTTGGCGGGTTGCCCGCCCTGGTTGGGGAACGGTGGCGGGAGGTATTGAGCCGTTGCGGAAACTGAAGCTGCCAGAAGGAGCGCGAGTAATGCGATAGATATGTTGTTGTTTTTCATTGTTTGTAAAAGTTGCGAGATGTGAGTTGCGAGTTGCGAGAAATGAGGAATCCATCCTCAGTAACCCGCAACTCGCAACCCGTTACTCTTGTTATTGTTTAATCAGTTTCAATGTTTGTTTGGTTGCTCCGGTGAGCGTGATGAAATAAATACCGTTGGGGAGGTCGGTGGTGTTCAAGTGATGTGAGTTGCCTTCGGTTAAAGCATTAGTTAATACGGTTCTGCCGGATACATCGGTAACTATGGCTTTATTGTAGCCGTGGTTTTGATTCAGTAATAAAGTGGCAGTTCCTGTTGTAGGATTTGGGAATAAGTGCACGTTTGCTTCGGTAAGCGAAGCAATTCCTGAAACAGTATTCGCATTAAAGTGTAATACAAACCTGTCGCGGCTATCGCCTGCGGTGGTGGTGAAGGTGAAGGTTGAACCTTCGGTTACCGGTTGTGTAGTGTTCAATTTTAAATCTTCCAGCAATACCGTTGCATTTAAGGTGCTTACATCATTGAAGGTAAGCGTGTAGCTTTCATCAGCATTTGTTCTTGATGAAAGGGGAACAGTTTTGGTTTCGCCTGCGTTGAGGATTGGCAGGGCATTGTAGCTTAATCTTTCATTGCCTGCAAGGGTATAAAGCATAGGTGCGTTGCCTGCATCTACTAAACGGTTTGCATCGTAAGTCGCATCGAAATTGTCGGTAGCATCATCCATGAAATACACCATTGTATTATCAGTGTGAGTGGCGTTGGCAAGCGTGATGTTTAAGTAGTGTTCACGCGGCTCTGTTTTGTAGAAGGTTGGATTGGCTGCGGTACGGAAGCTGTTGTTCAAAACAAAATCTGCCGTGCCGCCTACACTTGCTTTATGGATTTGGAAGCCCTGACCTACGGCAATGGTGGCGGAACCAAGCGGGTCATCGCTTACCCATGTGCCTGCATTGTAGCGTTGGATTTGCGCCTCGAAGCCGAGCGCGGTGAGGTCGCTGCCCGTTAATGTAATTGGGCTTGGATAGGGATTGCTTACCAAGTGCCAGCCCATTTCGGGGTTGGAGTCATCGCTATCATCAATGTTGCCGGCTTGCCTGCCTAAGTTTGCGTAGGTAACTGTGCCGTTGTTTACCGTGCCGCTAAAGTTTAAGGTGGTGGCGGGGCTGCTTAAAGAGTAACCTCTGCCGTTCTCTAAGTTGCCTGCTGATTTTACATGCCACAGGGATTGCGCGCAGTTGTTTAACACCGTAGCGTTTTCTCTTATCTCTAAAAGATTGCCGTAGGGCGAGTTGTGCGCCACGCTGTCTTTATTGCAGGGATTGGTGGGGCTTGGTTTTACCTGCCCGCCATTTGTGCCGGTGGGCGTGATGCCGAAGCCGTTTGCCGTTTCATTATTGATAGGCGAGCCGATAAAAGAAGTACCTGCGGGTTTGCTGCGCTGTACGTTGTAAGTGCCTGTACCTGCGAGTGTGCTGCCCGTAGTTTGTACCAAGCTGCCACCGCTTTGCACCGTTACCGTGCCGTTGTTGGTGAGTACATTATTTACCGTAAGCGATTGATTGGCGGGGATGGTAACAGTTGCACCGTTTTGTATGGTGAGGCTTTTTACCGATGCGGCTGCATTGATAGCAGGGAAGTTGCCGCTGGCAAGGCTTACATCGGGTATGATTACGCTATCTGTGGCGGTGGGGATTGCTGTGGGCAGCCAGTTGGCAGGGTCGTTCCATGCGATAGAAACTGCGCCTGTCCATACAGAACGGAAGGTTAATTTCACCACCCAGTAATCTGTAGCACCCCGCGAACCTTCCGTTTTGTCTCCGGTTTGGCTTGAGTTGGAATACCCGCCTAAGAGATAACCCCCGTCTGCGGTTTGTTGTAGGGAACGAAGTTGGTCAGTGCCGCTGCCGCCAAATCGTTTGTCCCATTCCTTTATGCCGTTTTCGTCAATTT
>CAZSEG010000211.1:892-3607 GCA_964605875.1 uncultured Chitinophagaceae bacterium | reverse complement strand
GGCAACACAAAGCGGTGTTCGTTTGATGTGGTGGTGAAACAAAAACCCGGAAAAGTCGCGCAGCAAGTTCCCGTAATCATAGACCACAAACTGAACATCGGAAGCGACTCCGTTATCACGCAGCAAAAGCCGATTTTGTTGAATACCTGCAACATTACTTTGTGCATTTATGACGATGCGCAGGAAGATGGCGATATAGTTTCGGTGGTGGTGAATGACAAAGTTGTGCTGGATAAAGCGCCATTGAAAATTATTGACAAAGACAAATCAAACAAAGTAACCAGCCTGAAAAACGCATACAGAATCCCTGTGCAGCTTAAACAGGATGAGGTCAATTATATCATTTCAAAGGCATGGAACGTTGGAAGCATTCCGCCAAACACATTGAAAATTGATGTGTATGAAGGAGAAATAAAAGACGAAAAAATGATGCGGAGCATGAAGCCGATTGAAAGCAGAAAAATGAGTTCAAAACCCGGATTGGCAGGCGCAATCCTTATACAATGCAAAAACTAAAACGAAGTTCCATGTGTGTTCAATTCTTATTGATTTTGGCGTTAAACTTCTCAGCTTGTCAAAACGGCACTGAATCTGATTCAATTAAAGTTAAAGAATTTACTGCTGCCAAAACAGCATTAGGCGATTCTGTAAGGTTATATCAATATAAAATTGATTCGCTTGAAAGATTAAAGCAAAAAGTAGATAGTATTCAGTCTGATAAATCAACGAAACCAGATGATAAAAGGTCTGCTCACAACCAAATCTTGAGAATACAAAATCAGCAAAGTGGGCTTAGTGAGCGGATAAAGCAGTTTAAAAAAATGGCAGAAAAAGCAAGTAAAGAGCAAGCTGCCGCAATACAAAAAGATGATACTACATCAAAAAAAGATACCGTTAAAGCCGAACCTCCCAAAAAACCTGCGCAACCCGAAACACCTTTTGCGCCCAAATATTTAAAATCCGAAGCTGGAGCTATCGAGATTTTGTTGGAAGAAAATAACCTTGCCTATTTGGTTTATGTTGTTGATTTGGAAAAATATGAAGTGCATATCAACTGGGCAGATTCTTCAAAGCACAAAAAGACTTTCAACAATTTCGGTTCATTACGTAATACTGTTTACAAAAGTCAAATAGATAAAGTGAAGATGATGATGAACGGGGGAATTTTTAAAGTGGCGAGAGATGCCCATTCGCATAATGAGCCGCTTGGTTTATATGTAGAAAACGGCAAGGAAATCTGCCCGCTAAACACAACTTACCCCAACAGCGATAATTTTTATTTGAAGCCCAACGGAGTATTTTACTGGAATGAAAAAACGGCAGGTATTGCAACCACACAAGAGTTTATCGAGAAGAGTGAAAAGCTGAAATTCTCGAATGCGGTTCAGTCGGGACCAATGTTGCTGATTAACGGGGCTTATCATCCTGCATTTAAAAAAGGCTCGCAAAACTTAAATATCCGAAACGGAGTTGGCGTTACTGCCGATGGCAAAAGACTGATTTTTGCTATTTCGGAAGACCCTACAAATTTCTATGATTTTGCACTGCTGTTTAAACACTTCGGCTGCGTGGATGCTTTGTATTTGGACGGAGCAATTTCAAGAGTTTATATGCCGGAAAAAGGCAGGAAAGATTTGAACGGAAGTTTTGCTTCTATCATTACTTTAATTCAAAAATAAGGAAGATGATTATTCGGAATTTCTTTTTTGCGTTGAGTTTGTTTTTACTTTGCTCATTCACCGGCTTTTCTCAAACGCGCGGCTATTCGTCCATTCCTTTTGGCGGAACAACTTTCAGGGCATACACAATCAAGATTGACACCTATTCCGTTAAGCGTTTTGAATTGCTTACAAACACAAGCGATGCAAGCCACGCAAATATGGTGAGTATTGCAAATTCAAAATACGGCAAATGTTTTTTAATCAATGGCGCCTTGGCAGATAACGGTTGCAGCTTTATAGGGCTTGCCGTAAATAACGGCACGGAATTATCGCCATTGAATTTAAACAGCGGCAGCGGAGCATTTTACATGAAACCAAACGGTGTGTTCAGCATAAGCTCTACAACTGCGGAGGTGGTTGAATCTAATTCTTTCAGAGCTTCGGGTGATAAAAAATTTGCCATTCAGTCGGGACCCATGCTGTTGATTAATGGCAGTGTGCATCCTGAGTTCAGAGATAATTCTACAAACAGATTTTACAGAAGCGGAGTGGGCGTGTTTACTAAAAACGGGGAAACATATATTGTGTTCGCTGTGTCTAACGAACCTGTAAATCTGTACACTGCGGCTACGTTTTTCCGCGATAAGTTTGGCTGTAATAATGCTTTAAGCCTTCAAAGCAGCGCAACTGCCGCAGAGATTCCTTTCATGAACGCGAACGCCAACGCTGCAAACATGAAGTTTTGCAATTATGTTTTGTTTAGAGAATAGGATATTTAAAACCGCATATAAACATAGTTGATTGCGGTAGCAGGCTATATAAAAACTTTGCACACAGAGTACACAGGGGACACAGAGTGTTTGCTTGCGCAAACAACCTCTCACCCCTCAACTCCCATCTCTCAACTATTTCTATGCGGTTAAATAAAAATGTTCCATACAGTAGCTCTTGAGAGGAGCAGAGGTGTGTTTTGCATTGACGAAAAGCAACTAAATAATCAACATGGCATCGCCATAGCTGAAAAATTTATACTTCTCTTTCACTGCCTGCTCGT
>CAZSEG010000211.1:0-882 GCA_964605875.1 uncultured Chitinophagaceae bacterium | reverse complement strand
CTCGTAGGCTTTCATCACCAAATCATAACCGCCAAATGCAGCAGCCATAATCAACAGGCTGCTTTTAGGCAAGTGGAAATTAGTAACCATTGCATTGGCAATATTAAAATTGTGTGGCGGATGAATGAACAGGTTTGTCCAACCGCTGTAAGGCTTTAACTGTCCTGTGCTGGTAACTGCGCTTTCGATGGTGCGCATGGAAGTTGTGCCGACAGCGCAAACCCTTTTACCTGCTTCTTTTGCTTCATTTACAATCTTCACTGCCCTGTCAGAAATTTCAATCTGCTCGGCATCCATTTTGTGTTTTGAAAGGTCTTCCACATCAATCGTGCGGAAAGTTCCCAAGCCAACGTGCAAAGTTACTTCGGCATAATCCACGCCTTTGATTTCTAATTTTTTCAGCAACTCGCGGCTAAAGTGCAAACCTGCGGTTGGCGCGGCAACAGCGCCTTCTTCTTTGGCAAAAACCGTTTGGTAACGCTCTTCGTCCAAAGCCTCCGGTTTGCGTTTGATGTATTTAGGCAGTGGTGTTTCGCCCATGCCGAACAATACTTTTTTAAATTTCTCGTAGCCACCGTCAAAAAGAAAACGGATAGTTCTGCCGCGACTGGTGGTGTTGTCCACCACTTCGGCAACCAAGTCGTCATTTTCGCCAAAATATAATTTATTGCCTACACGGATTTTACGTGCCGGATCAACCAACACATCCCACAACAAGGCATCGCGGTTTAGTTCGCGCAAAAGAAATACTTCAATTTTTGCACCTGTTTTTTCTTTCAAACCAAAAAGGCGGGCAGGAAACACTTTAGTGTTGTTCAGAATCATCACATCTCCATCGCCAAAATATTTCAAAATGTCTTTGAAATGCTTGTGTTCAATTTT
>CAZSEG010000210.1:0-3648 GCA_964605875.1 uncultured Chitinophagaceae bacterium | reverse complement strand
TACAACACGCTTGGATGGCGGGGAATTTCATCTGCTTGCGTAAAAATAAATGCCCACGAAACATCTGTTGCCTTGCCGATTAGCTCGCTGTTCATCAGGTTGCCCAAGCGAATAAAAACTCCTGCAATTATGGAGGCAATGGCGGTTCTGTCCATTATCCATAAGTACGAAAACGTTGGATTCTGCTTTTTAAAAAACCACAATGAAATGAACGCGCCAATTATTCCGCCATGACTTGCCAAGCCTCCTTTCCATGGTTTTAAAATTTCAAACGGATGAGCGAAATAATAATCGGGTTGATATACTGCTGCATGAACCAACCGCGCGCCAATCAAAGCTCCCACAAAAACATAGATAATCAGGTCGGTCATTTTCTCAGCGTCTTTTTCTTCCTGCTTACAAAACCAATAAGCCATCAAAAATGTGCCGAAGATGGAAGCCGTCCAACTCAATCCGTACCATTTGATGGCAAAACTTCCAAAGGAAATTGCATCGGGATTCGGATTCCAAACTATGTATTCAAGCATTGAGCGAATAAAGTAAATCAAATAAAATTGAGGCAAAAAAAAAGCTGCCGGTATCGGCAGCTTCTTTTAATAGTTAGTTGATTTTAGTCTAATAAAACTTTATCAACCAATGTTCCTCTTTCGTTTGATAAAGATGCTTGATTAGCACGCAATTTTTCGCGATATTCATTTAGCCGAGTATATTTTTCTTCACCCAAAATCGCTTTGAATTTTGCTTCACGGGCAGTTTTTAAATCTGCTGTTTCCGCTGCCGGTTTACCCAAAGATTTTTGGTAATAATCGGCAGTTATTTCACCAATTTTATTTGACACATCTGTATCCAAACCCAAAACTCTGGTAATACGGATTTGTAAATTTTTTGCTTCTTCGCCTGATGCGCCTGTTCTTGAAACATTGGCAGCGGCAGGAGTAGCAGTTTCGCCTTTCGAGTTAGTAAGTTGTTGTGCATTTGTGGCTACTGCTGCAATTGTCAGTGCCATTCCGAATAATACTTTTTTCATACGATGTTATTTTTGTGCCTGAATAGATAATGATGCCAAAGAAAAGTTTAATATTCCGAACTTCAAAATTATTTCGCGCTTGTCTTCTTTTTTAGTTCGGCAATCTTTTGTCGCATCTTGGGAATCAACTCGTTGTAAGCTGACAGTTTTTCTTCGCCAAGTGTTTTCAAAAGCGTTGCATCGCGGTTTTCAACCAACAATTTCAATCTTGTATTCATCTGAATGGTATCTGCCGTCAATTCGGTTTTTGCCTTATCAACGCGCCTGATGTAGTTATCGAATATCTTTTGCACGCGCACTTGCTGCATTTCATCCAAACCTAATTCGGTGGTCATCACTTTTATTACATAAGCCGATTCTTCGGCATTGTTTACATGAATCGGGTCTTTGGCTTTTAGCTGCGCAAATGAATTGTTGAAGAACAGCATTGCAAAAAATAAAAGAGAAAATATTCGCTTCATTATGAATTGTAGAATATGTTGTGTTGATACGGAATGTTGAAGAAAAAGTTCCACCCTGTTATTTTTGAAACATTACTTTTTCTTCCAAATTTCAGGGTCTCTGTGTCCATGAAAAAATGAAACTATGATTATCTGATTCCCTTTAATTCGGTAAATAACTTGATATGGAAAAGTCTTAACGTTAATCAGACGTAAATCTAAATATCTGATTTCAAAATTAGCGTTGCGCCTAAGTATATTAAGTGTTTTTTCTACTTCTAAATACAATTGTGTTCCTAACCCTTCGCTTTCTTTTTCATACCATTCGATTGCAGCCAAATATTCGTGTTCGGCATCTTCTTCAAAACTAACCTCGAATTTCATCAATCAGTCTTTTTGCTTTTTGCTGAACTTCTACTGCCGGAATAAACACGCCTTTACCTTCGTCAATTTTCTTAATGCGTCTGTCAAGTTCGCGTTTTTTCGCATCCGATAAATCAACCTGATGATTTTTATCTAAACTGTCCCACAGCAAGCCAATAAGAGCGTGTCTTTCAGATGGGCTAAGTTTAAGTGCTGTTTCTGTAATATTCATATCGTTACCTGTTGCTATTTAATCTTGCAATTCATACTTATACTTTTTACCTGCTTTAATCAAGTTTGCCGCAGTGCCAATGTTTAATAAAAAAGATGCCCCGCCAATAGCAGCCCCCGCATAAATCAATCCGTTATTTGCTTTAGCTACGCCAACACCCATCAGCACACCGCCAAAGGCAGTTCCGGCAATGCTCACTGCAAGAAAAGAACCTGCTTTAATTAGATAACCATTTTGCTTATGGCTGTTTTTAAATTTAATGATTGGCGCATCTTGATTATATACTCTCACAGTTGGCGTAAGCGCAATACCGTTTTTCAGACTATCCAACTGTTCTGGCGTACACTTCACAATTAAATCTTTCGGCACTTTGGTATCATTGCCGCTTAGCGTGGTGAGGTAAATGAAGTCTGCGCTAATGTTAGTAACTGTACCGTAAATAGGAGTGCCGTTTACGGTGCAAAGCGTATCAATTTTCTGCGCATTCAAGCAGCCAAGAAAAAATATGAATATGGCGAGGCAGAAGTATTTCATGCTTCAAAACTAATCAAAGTTTGTAACACTTTAACCTTCACCCACACAAGCATAATCCCACGAAGCATTTACAACGCTTCTCCGTACAACTTTCTGAAATCTGCGCGGCTTACGGGTTTCGGATTATTCGGATGCGCAAAATCGGCAAAGGCTAAATCTGCAAGTGTTTCAAGGTGCTCTTCTTTCACGTTTATTTCACTCAACTTGTGAGGAATGCCGATGCGCGTATTCAAATCAAAAAGATATTGAACTACTGCATCGCCTGTGTGTTCTTTCAGGTTCAGCACTTGTGCAATTCGTGCAAATTTCTCTTCAAAGCCTTCTATATTGAATTTCATTCCGTAAGGAATATTTACAGCGTTTGCCAAGCCGTGATGCGTGTCTAATAAACTTGAAAGCGGATGCGCCAGAGAGTGAACCACACCCAAGCCTTTCTGAAAAGCGATTGCGCCCATCATGGAAGCCAGCAACATATTTGCGCGACTTTCGGGGTCGGGATTTTTTACTGCTTTTTCCAACGAAATTGAAATCAAACGAATACCTTCCAAAGCAATTCCATCACACATCGGGTGATAGTTTTTTGCAAGAAAGGCTTCCATGTTGTGCGTAAGCGCATCCATGCCCGTAGCTGCGGTGATAAACGGAGGCAAATCGTAAGTCAGTTCAGGGTCGGCAAACACAACTTTTGCCAGCAATTTTGGCGAGAAAAGAATTTTCTTTTGATGTGTTTCATCATCGGCAATAATCGCGCTTCTGCCTACTTCGCTGCCTGTGCCCGATGTGGTAGGGATTGTAATAAAATGCGGCACATCGTTTGTAACATATACATCACCGCCAATCAAATCATCATACTTAAACAAATCTTCGCGGTGGTTGATGCGCAACAAAATTGCCCGTGCCACATCCAAAGCCGCGCCACCGCCAATGCCTACAATGCAATCGTTGCCTGTGTTGTCATACACATCTGCGCCCTTGTAAACATCACTTTTTACGGGGTTTTTGTGAATGTCGTGAAACACTTCTGCCACGAATCCTTTTGCCTTTAAATCAGC
>CAZSEG010000209.1:0-3679 GCA_964605875.1 uncultured Chitinophagaceae bacterium | reverse complement strand
GGTGTTGATTGCAGGAGAGTTTTTGAGCAATGCCAATGATGGCAAAGGTATTTTGCTGGGTGGCATAGCTGGTGTGCCGCCCGCTAAGGTGGTGATATTGGGTGGTGGCGTTGTGGGCACTTTTGCTGCAAAGGCTGTGCTTGGTTTGGGAGCTTTGGTTAGCGTATTTGACAACAATGTATATAAGCTGATGCGCCTGCAAGAGCGTGTGGGTTCAAGGGTTTTTACTTCTACCATTCATCCCGATATACTGACGAGTGAATTGGAGAGCGCTGATGTGGTAATTGGCGCGATTCACAGCAAAAAAGGGCGCACTCCGATTATTGTTACCGAACACATGGTTGAAAGAATGAAATCCGGTTCGTTTATTATTGACGTAAGTATTGACCAGGGAGGTTGTTTTGAAACCTCCGAAATCACTTCGCACTTAGAGCCTACATTTAAGAAGCACGGTGTGATACACTATTGTGTGCCTAACATTACTTCGCGTGTAAGCCGCACGGCATCTTATGCTTTCTCCAATATTCTTACACCCATCATGCTGAACATGGGCGAACTGCACGGTATGCAGGGCTTGATATACGAAGATGTGGGCATCCGCAACGGTGTGTATATGTACAAAGGCAACCTTTGTAACGAACATCTCGGGCGCATTTTCCACATCAAACACAGCAACTTGGAACTGTTGTTTGCGAAGAATTTGTAGAGCTACAGGGTCTGAACTTGGTCAGACTAATAGTAACTTTTGCAAGTACACCCAAAGCGTGTCCTGATGAATCTTCCGCTTTTTCAATTTCACTTACCGCCAACTCCATCTTATACCAAAGAAACCTTTCGCTCCCTGCATTGGCGCGTAGTTGTAGGTTGTGTCGAATGTGTAGCCATTTGGATTATCGGTTTGCACCTGTTTGTTGAATGGGTCGAAGGGACGAAGCAGCGGGTTTTTAGGAAGAAAATTCAATACATTTTTTACACCTGCATATACTTCAAATCCGTGCTTGAAAACCCGTGAAAGCTGCACGTTCATTAAACAAAACCAGGGCGATTGCGCAGGGCGGAAATCATTTTCAACAACAGGCAGGTGCATGGGTCCGTTTATCTTTCCGGTTACATCCACTGTTACATTTATTTTAGGTATTGTGTATGCAACAGCAAATACACCGGAGAACTTGGGTGCAAATAGTTGTGGTATTTTTACGTTTCGTCCCACGCTGTCTTTTTCCATTTGAAATACATCCATTGCAGTGAACCCGAATGAAAATTTAAAGCTGTTGGTGAATGTAAATTCTGTGTTTAATGAACCTCCGCGCGTGGTAGCATAACCTGTAATGTTATCGAAGATAATTTTGTTGGCATCAGTAAGATAATCGGCAATAATTTTATTGGTAAAGTAAGTGTAGAAGCCGTTTACATCCACATTCACAAAGCCGTATTTTTGATTGATAAATCCCGAATAATTGACATTTCCGTTCCAGCTTTGTTCGGGCTGCAATTCGTTTTTTATCACCACATCCCGCGCTCCCGAAAGCGCAGCGTGTTCTTCGGTAAAAAGATTCACCACCCTGTAACCATTGCCACCGCTCAAACGAAATGTGTGATATTTATTTACGGGAAATTTGAAGCTCAGTCGCGGTGAAAAAATGCTGCCGTGCTGTTGGTGATAATCGTAGCGGATACCTGCAAGAATTGCAAAATGCTCATGCAGATTTCCTTCGTACTGAAAGAAAATTCCGGGCAAAAAAGTTCGCATCGGTTTGTTGCGCGTTTCTTGCTCGTTTATTTTTTCGGAAGTGCCAACCGTGTTGTCGTCATAATAAGTGAAACGCAACGGCAAACCTGCAAGCATATAATGATTGCCGATTGTTTTCATCCACCGCAATTGCGCGAAAGCGACATGCTGGTTTGCCGCATATTTCACATCGCCATACCATGAATCCTGCGAATGATAATTGTATGAAAAATCGGTTTTAAAGATTTCCTTTCCGATGCTGAAACCCCCATTGCCAAAGGTTTCTACACGGTTCGTGTAAATGCTTTCGCCATAAACGGAATCGCTGCCGCGCCATGAATTATTCCATTGCAATTCGCCTCCCCAACGGTTTTCGTATAAGTATCGCGCGGCAATTTGAAAGCTGCCGTTGTTTTTAAAGTTTGCGTTCCATTTGTTGAAAACGGAAAATCTTCTTTGCAGCGTTACATCGGTGAAGTTGTCGTTGTTGATGTCGAACTTATTCCAGAAGTCGAAATAATTTACGCCAAAGAGCGCAGCCGCTTTTCCCGCTTTGAATTTTCCGCCCATATCAATGTTGTATTCGCCATAAGTTGTTGCCGAAATATCGGCTGAAAGCGTTGGCGCGGTGAGTGCGTCTTTGGTGATGATGTTGATGATGCCCGCCACCGCTTCCGAGCCATACAAAGTAGAGGCAGCACCTTTCACCACTTCAATTCTTTTTATCAAACTGTTGGGGATTCCCTGCAAGCCGTAAACCGTTGAAAGCGCGCTCACAATGGGCATTCCGTCAATCAGCACCATGGTGTATGGACCTTCCATGCCGTTGATGTGGATGTCGCCCGTGTTGCAAACATTGCAGTTCAGTTGCGGCTGCACACCGTTTATCATGTTCAGCGATTCAAACAAGGCAGGCGAACTGTTTTTGTTGAAAAATTGCGGAGTGTAAATTTCAATCGGGATAGGCGAAGTTAGGCGACTTGTTTCGCGCATCGTGCCGCTTATCACTACTTCGTTTAATGGGCTTTCTTTTGCGCTTTCGGGAATTGTATCCTGCGCAATTATTATGGATTGAAAAAAGAAAAATACAGGTAGAAAATACGCTATTTTTAGATTCATTGAGTTTCAATTTTAGATAAATCTAAAAACATATTTCAATAAACTATATCTTGGCTAAAAAAACGTATCAATCACACTGAAACATATTTGACTGCGATGGCGCACTATGTCCAAAACTTGTTTTGGCTATGTAAATATTGCACACGGAATACACAGAGAAATCAGCGTGTTTGCTTTCGCAAACAAATTCCTCCCAACCCTCACCTCCCACCTCTCAACTATGCTTCTATCCCGCTTTTCGGGACAAGTTGTGGTTAATTTTTTTTAGTTGTAATATTACCGGCAACTAATCTATAACTCACGTTTGATTAACGATTGCAGCAGCATCTCATATCTATTATCTCATATCTGACTTCATCGTTGATAAATAAACTCCTGCATACTTGCTAATGTGTGCAATCGTTCTCTTTTTCGCGCCATGCAAAAAGATACAGCCGTTTTCAACCTGATAGAAAAAGAATTACATCGCCAACGCGAGGGTATTGAGTTAATAGCTTCAGAGAACTTCACTTCTGCGCAGGTGATGGAAGCAATGGGCAGTTGCCTTACCAATAAATATGCCGAGGGCTTGCCCGGCAAGCGATATTATGGCGGTTGCCAGTTTGTAGATGAAATTGAAACCATCGCCATTGAGCGCATCAAGCAATTGTTTGGCGCGGTGTGGGCAAATGTGCAGCCCCACAGCGGTGCGCAGGCAAACGCTGCGGTGATGCTGGGCTGCATCAAACCCGGTGATACGATTATGGGTTTCAACCTTTCGCATGGCGGGCACTTAACGCATGGTTCGCCCGTAAACTTTTCGGGTAAATTGTATCGTCCCGTGTTTTACGG
>CAZSEG010000208.1:662-3739 GCA_964605875.1 uncultured Chitinophagaceae bacterium | reverse complement strand
ACTTACTACACAGCAGATGACAAATGTAGAGCGATACCTTCGCTTTAAGTATGCTCCGCAGATAAACCTGGGACCCGATATAAAAATACCTTACGGTGTTTGCGATACATCTTTGGACATAGGACCAAATTTTACCAATATTAAATGGAACACCGGAGCAACCACAAGAAAAATCACTATTAAAAAAACCGGCAAATATTGGGTTACGGCATTAGACATTTTTGGTTACACAACTTCTGATACCATTGATGTTCTTGTTCCATTTCAAGGTGTTTTGCCAACAAAAGATACAGTTATTTGTGAGGGAGATTTGGCTAAGTTGGATGTAAATATTACAGGTTCTCCTTATAGCTTTTTATGGTCTAATGGGGAAACATCTAAATCAACTTTTACTTCAACTGCGGGAACTTATTCTGTAGAAGTAACAGATACGCTTGGCTGCACCCTCACCAGCGACACCATCCGCGTTTCAATTGACAGCCTCGAATTTTTCTCGGTTTTAGATAATGATGCTGTTGGCTGTCAAAACGCACCGCTTGGCTTGCATCCTTACATTTATCCTTATCAATCTTATTTGTGGAGTACAGGTGGTAATAAAGACACCATTCACATACAGGGGGCAGGAAAAATTCATGTAACTGTAACTGATGTTAATGGTTGCTCAGTCAAAGATTCAATTGAAATTACCCGGTTGAAAGGCGTAGCTCCGGTGGTTGATTTCGGGTATAAAAATATTTGCTTGGGCGATACAACCTTGTTCTCCGATTCATCTGCAATAACTGCGCCCGAAAACTTGGCAATCCGCAAATGGACTTTCGGTATTTTCGATACATCGTCTTTGCAGAATCCGCAAATTGTGTTTCCTAATTCAGCACTTTATCCGGTTACGTTGTATGTGGAAACAGACTCGGGTTGCTTTGCTTCCAAAACAAAAAACATACAGCTTGGTGCAAGACCGTCTCCATTTATTTCCTATAACGTGAATTGTGCAAACACTCCGGTTATACTCACCGATGCCAGCACAATTCCGCTTGGCGACACTATTAAATTCTGGAATTGGAACATTGACAACGGCAATGTATTCACCACCAAAAATGTAACCTACAATTTCCCGTCTGTTGGCGAATTTCCTGTTAAGTTAATCGTAACTTCTGCCAAAGGTTGCGTTGATTCTGCCTCAGTAAAAGTAGAAGTATTTCCGCCAATCAATCCCGATTTTACGTATAGCAATCAATGCGTGGGGCAGTCCACAATTTTTACAGATGTAACGCAGTCTTTCTCCACCATTAAAAGAATATGGCGATTAAGCGACCAGTTCGCCTTAATCAACGATTCGCTTTCATTTAAAAAAGTGTTTGCCACAGCCGATACTTTTGAGGTTACGCTTGAAGTTACCAATGCAATTGGCTGTATTGATACGGTGAAAAAATCGGTAGTAATTTATCCTTTGCCTGTTGCGCAAATTACAGACACCATTGCCTGCAAAGACGCATCTGTTACGCTTACTGAAAACTCCCAAAGTGATGATTCGATTGTGCGTTACGATTGGATTTTTGACGGCAAACTTTCTAAGCAACGCAACCCGACTTTTGTTGTAAACGACACAGGGCTTATTGCCATGCAATTGAAAGTTACTTCGCTGCAAGGTTGCATTGATTCAGTACAAAAAAAATTCCGTGTGCTTGGTTTGCCAAAGGCTTCATTCGCGTATTCACCGCTCTTTGGCGAATCGCCTTTGGAAGTAACTTTCACCAACACCAGTGCCAATGCGGTAAATTATTCGTGGGATTTTGGAGATGGCACGGGCATTTCAACCGATAAAAATCCGGTTTACACTTACAATTTCAACGACACATTTATCATAAAATTGACTGCTGTCAATCAGTTAGGTTGTGCCGATTCTGTTACCAGAGATATTGTAGTAATTCCAACCGATGCCGACATTCAATTGCTAACCATCAACACGCAAAATAAACAGTTGTCGAACGGAGCGATTTCTACCGAAATACTTGCGCGTTTTGCAAACGTAGGCACGCAGCCGATTATCAATGCACAATTCCTTGCGCGATTGGATGACGGCACGACTATTTTAGATGATTGGCAAGGAATTTTGTATCCGGGCGATCAACTCTTGCATACATTCAGTTCATCATTCTATTTGCCGAAAAATTCGCTGGTGCAATATGTTTGTGTGGATGCAATCAATGTAAACAACGGAGCCGAAAAACGTTTGGAGAACAACAGAAATTGCCGTTCGCTCAATAATCAATCGGTGGTAACGAATCTCTATCCCAATCCAACATCAGGCGAAATTTTCTTAGATTTAATTCTGCCTGAGGAAACCGATTTCAGTTTTGAAGTCAGCAACGAAATGGGGCAAAAGATGATTCCGCAGTTCGATTTCAAAGGCGTTCGTGGCATCAACACAGTTTCGTTTGATGTTCGAGCCTTCCGCCCGGGAGTTTACTTCCTGCGAATCAAATACCGCGACAATACAGAAGTGCAGAAGTTTCAGGTAATCAGATAAGAAACGCGGGTTATGGACAAGCGATGAGTTTGTGATGTAATTCTCTGCGCCTTTGCGCCTCCGCGAGAAACCTAAGTTTGCGCAAGCAAACACGCTGTGTTCTCCGTGTTCTCTGTGCGAAAAATTCACATAGCTCAAACAAATTCCTCTCAACCCTCACCTCCCACCTCTCAACTATATTTCTATATGATTTCATTTTATAGGTATAATGTTACCGGCAGCTAATTCATAACTCACGATAATTTGTGCCTTTGCGGGATAAAAATCCGAAAATGAATTTTTTTTCACCACCCTATTGCAGATTTAAAAAAGGTAACTATATTTGCAGCCTGCTAAACAAAAAAGGTCGTTCTTTCACACTTGTAAAGCGGAAAACATTCATACAAAAAGCGTAGTGATACGCCTTCAAAATATAACTTCTACAAAGCGGAACTTTCTTAGTTCTCCATCGTATCCAAATCCTCTTCTTATTCATTAAGAAAGGTCAAGCCAAAAAGATTTTCCCGCTCTTGGGAAAACGCCTTAGTAAATACAAAAGGCTCAAACAAAA
>CAZSEG010000208.1:0-652 GCA_964605875.1 uncultured Chitinophagaceae bacterium | reverse complement strand
TAATAGCAACAAGCGTTGTAACAACGGCAAAAAATATTTTTATGAAAATGTTTGGAAATGCAAATAACAAAAACATATATTTGCGCCCCGTTTCTGAAAAGGAATCGGAAATGTTCTAAACAAAACAAATTGAATTGGGGCTTAATTGCCTTGTCAGTTACTCACTGAAAACGACAAAGATTTCTTTGTAAAAAGCAATCTCGTTTTTGGAAAAGTTCTTTGAAATATTGGGAAAGAAATATAGCAGCATTTAAAACAGGAAATAGCCTAAACATTTATTTTTTCCTTTTAGCCAAAAGGAATCATCTCTTTTACTACGGAGAGTTTGATCCTGGCTCAGGATGAACGCTAGCGGGAGGCCTAATACATGCAAGTCGAACGCCCCGCAAGGGGAGTGGCGTACGGGTGCGTAACACGTACACAACCTGCCCAATACTGGAGCATATACCCGGGAAACTGGGGGTAATTCTCCATAACATATAGAATCGGCATCTTTTCTATATTAAAGCTCAGGCGGTATTGGATGGGTGTGCGTCTGATTAGATAGTTGGTGAGGTAACGGCTCACCAAGTCAACGATCAGTAGCTGGTCTGAGAGGATGATCAGCCACACGGGCACTGAGACACGGGCCCGACTCCTACGGGAGGCAGCA
>CAZSEG010000207.1:2173-3800 GCA_964605875.1 uncultured Chitinophagaceae bacterium | reverse complement strand
TCTTTTTGATTGCACGCAGAGTAGAGGAGTACACAGAGTGTTTGCTGACGCAAACAAATTCCTCGCAACTTGCACTCGTAATACTATGTTTCTATATGGTTTAAAAATTGTTAGTTCGGGTAGAACGTTCCCAATTCGCACTATCATTAAAACATTCCCGCCTCACATCCGTCATACTGCTTCAACCAATAATAAATGTCTGTTACTTACTTGCGAAATGAAAAGCTGAAAACAATTCTGCCTGATTGGAAAGGCAACCCTGTGGTGAACGGAAAGTTCATTGATCTGAACAAACGCTTCTCGGGTTCGTTCCAAAAATTTCTGCAATGGCGGTTTTCAAAAAATGAAAAAGCAGTAGCTAAAAGAAACGATACCTTTCGGGTAAAAGTCAGAAAAGGCAATGAGTTTTTGAATCAGCAAAACGATAGTATTGTATGGTTGGGTCACGCAAGTTTTTTCCTTCAACTGAATGGCATACGCATTTTGATTGACCCTGTGTTTGGCAGAATATCAGGCATTGTGCCGCGCCTTTCCGAAATACCCTGCGCAACAGAAGATTTTACCAATATTAATTATGTGCTGCTTTCTCATGCGCACCGCGACCATTGCGATAAGGGCACACTGAAAAAGTTAGCCGCTAACAATAACTTCACATTACTCACTTCGCTCAACACAGGTAAATTGGTTTCGGGTTGGATAAGCGGCTTAAAGTTTCAGGAAGCAGGATGGTTTCAGCAGTTTGATTTGCCGCAGCAAAACCTGCGCATCACTTTTTTACCAACGCAACACTGGAGCAACAGATTTATGAACGACATCAACAAAACGCTCTACGGAAGTTTTATGATTGAAGCCGATGGTTTGAATATCTTCTTTAATGGCGATTCGGGTTATTGCGGCTATCCAAAACAGATTGGCGAATTGTTTCCTAATATTGATATAGCGATGATTGGCGTGGGCGCGTATCATCCGCCTTTGATGATGAAGGATGTGCATACCGACCCTTACGAAGCGGTGCAAATCTTTCACGACCTCAAGGCGAAAACTTTCATCCCCATGCACTACGGCACTTTTGACCTTGCCGATGAGCCGATTGGCGAGCCGTATCATATTTTAAAGCAACTTGAAAAAGAAAAGAAAATCAACGGCACATTAAGGTTGTTGGAAGTTGGGGAAGAAATGATAATCGGGTAAACCTGCCGGTAATATTTCAGTAAATCTTTTTAATTCTTAAATGAGTTTTGCGATTTCAAAGTAAAGCCGCTATATTCGCAGCCCATTTTTAAACGAGGGAGTTCCTTTGCCGGAACGCAGGAACCTCAAAAAACAATATCATGGCAAAAGAAATTTCAACGTACATCAAGTTGCAGGTAAAAGGCGGACAAGCTAACCCTGCACCACCGATTGGTCCTGCATTGGGTTCAAAAGGTGTAAACATCATGGAGTTCTGCAAGCAGTTCAACGGACGCACACAGGACAGAATCGGTAAAGTATTGCCTGTGGTTATCACAGTTTACACCGACAAAAGTTTTGACTTCGTCATCAAAACGCCTCCCGCGCACAACTTGCTGATGGAGCTTACCAAAAAAACAGCAGGTTCTGCCGAGCCAAACCGTAAAAAAATCGGTGC
>CAZSEG010000207.1:0-2163 GCA_964605875.1 uncultured Chitinophagaceae bacterium | reverse complement strand
GGTTCTGCTGAACCTAACCGCTCTAAAGTTGCATCAATCACTTGGGATGACGTTCGTAAGATAGCCGAAGAAAAAATGCCTGACTTAAATTGCTTTACTGTAGAAAGCGCCATGAGCATGGTTGCCGGTTCAGCAAAAAGCGCAGGTTTTACTATCGAAGGCAAAGCTCCCTGGGAAAACTAATTGATTCAATAATCAATAGACATTAATCATTCATAAATTATTAAACAGTGGAAGAGGTGTTTTCGCCTCGTTTGCACCACATAAATTTTCAGTAATATGAAACTAACAAAGAAAAGAAAAGCCGTAGCAGGCAAAGTGGACAAAAACAAATTGTATTCGCTTGAAGTTGCTACCGCATTGGTAAAAGAAGTAAACACCGCAAAGTTTGACGCTTCGGTTGATTTACACATCTCATTAGGTGTTGACCCTAAAAAAGCTGACCAAGCCATTCGCGGCACGGCAGCATTACCTCACGGCACAGGTAAAACCAAAAGAGTATTGGTTTTGACAACTGCCGATAAAGAAGATGAAGCTAAAAAAGCAGGCGCAGATTACGTTGGCTTGGAAGAATTTGTAGCTAAAATCGAAGGCGGCTGGATTGACTTTGATGTAGTAATTGCTACACCAAACGTGATGGCTAAAATTGCCAAAATCGGTAAAATCTTAGGACCAAGAAACTTAATGCCAAACCCTAAATCAGGTACTGTTACACCGGAGGTTGGCAAAGCGGTTGAAGAGGTTAAGAAAGGTAAAATTGCTTTCAAAGTAGATAAATTCGGTATTGTTCACACATCGGTTGGTCGCGTGAGCTTCTCTCCTGTTCAGTTGAATGAAAATGCTTCCGCTTTGTTGCAAACGCTTTCTAAAATGAAGCCTGCAACTGCAAAAGGTATCTACTTTAAAGGTATCAGCTTGGCAAGCACCATGAGCCCGGGAATCAATGTTGATTACAAATCAGTTTCGGGTCTTTAATTCATTAAATCTAAAAAATTAAAATCATGACAAAGTCAGAAAAAACACAAGAAATACAAGACCTGAAAGAGAGATTCAGCACAGCACAATATTTTTACTTAACCGATTCATCTTCATTGAATGTAGAAACCATCAACCGTTTCCGCAGACTTTGCTTTAACAAAGGTGTGGAGTATCGCGTTGCTAAAAACACTTTGGTGCGCAAAGCATTGGAGCAATTAGAAGGCAACTACGAGGAGGTTTATCCTTTGTTGCACGGTTCTACAGGCATCATGTTTGCTACCGAAGGCGCAACACCTGCAAAACTCTTGAAAGAGTTTCGCGAAAAAATTGATAAGCCTGTTTTGAAAGGCGCGTACATTGACACTGCAGTATTCATTGGCGATAATCAACTTGCAGCATTGGCAGCGTTGAAGAGCAAAAACGAACTCATTGGCGACATCATCGGTTTGTTGCAATCTCCTGCAAAAAACCTTATCAGCGCATTGCAAGGCTCTTCGGGTCAAAAGATTGCAGGCTTGGTAAAAGCTTTGGAAGAAAGAGCGCAGTAAGATTTTATTGTAAACAATATTCAAAAGCGTCATCGGAAACGGTGGCGCTTTTTTATTTACCCGATAATTTTTCTCTAACATTGGCTTCTACAAAAATTTATGCGTCCAATAAACTCAAACATCAATACCAATTCGGAACTATACAAGAATAACTATCAGGCAATGCTTGAACTGATAAAGGCGTTGGATGAAAAGAAAATAGAATCTCTTTATCAGGGTAAAGAAAGGCATCTTCAAAAAGCAAAATCCGAAGGAAAGTTCACAGCGCGTGAACGCATTGATTTGTTGCTGGATGAAAATTCGCCTTTTCTTGAATTGCTGCCTTTTGCAGGTATTGCAGGAAAAAACAGCGAAGGCGGCAATACATCGGTAGGCGGCATAGGATTAGTAAACGACCGTTTGGTAATGGTGCTTGCAAACGTGGGAACAAATAAAGGCGGCTCGGTAAATCTGCCTACGCTCAATAAAAGTTTGCGCATAGGCGAAATTGCTTTTGAAAACGATTTGCCGATGATAAATCTGGTAGAAAGTGCGGGAGCCGATTTGCCCGAGCAGGCAAAAATTTTCAATTATGGCGGGGCAGCTTTCCGTGAAATTACAAGACGTTCAAAAGCAGGAATATCAAGTGTTTCGGTTG
>CAZSEG010000206.1:0-3812 GCA_964605875.1 uncultured Chitinophagaceae bacterium | reverse complement strand
CTCAAATTGTACTTTCCGCACCGAATTTCATAGGCGGTAAAGTATTTTTCAATAACTCATCCGACCCTGATTTCGCGCCTGTTTTAAATCTTAATTATGGCGAAACGCCAAGTGGCATCAATGACGAACTTACTTTGCAAGGTTTCAAAGTTTATCCAAACCCTGCAAACAACATTTTGAATATTGAAACTGCTTCGGCACAGGTTACCAAAACAGCAATTTTCAATACGCTCGGCAGTGTTGTTTTATCGCAATCAAACGACCAAAAAACAATAGATATTTCATCGCTTCCGCAAGGAATTTATTTCATCAACGTTACCACAACGGAAGGATCGGGCAAGGTGAAATTCATCAAGCAATAACATCTTTGGTTTTTAATGAAGAAATTGTTTTCGCCCTAAAAATCACGCTGCTGAATGAGAAACTAAACCACATAGCCACATAGTTGATTGCAATAAAAACGCGCTATGTCCAAAACTTGTTTTGGCTATGTAAACTTTAGTCTTTTTGATTGCACACAGAGAAGAAGAGAACACAGAGCGTTTGCTTGCGCAAACAAATTCCCCGCAACTTGCAACTCGTAACTCGCAACACTATGTTACTATGTGGTTTAAAAGAATAACATCAAAAAGTTAAAGAGATTTGAAAAAAAAGAACACTGCTACCGTATCCATTGCCACTATATGTGCGCAGGATGAAATTGCTTCGGGTAAAGTAAAGCCGCATATCCAACCGTTGTATGCAAGCTCGACCTACATTTATGAATCGCCCGAAGAAGCGGCTAAAATATTTGAGGGAAAAGAGCAGGGCTTCATCTACAGCAGGTGGAGCCATCCCAATGCAGAAACAGTAGAAAAGAAAATTGAGCAGCTTGAAACTTTTGATTTGAAAGCGGAAGCAAAAGCCCTGATGTTTTCATCGGGCATGGCGGCTTTGAGCGCATTGTTTCAATCGCTGCTGAAACACGGTGATGTGTTGATTGCACAAGGAAATATCTATGGAACTTCCATTGATTACTTCAATCATTTTGGCAGTGTGCAGGGCGTAAAAATTATTTATGCCGACTTCAAAAAGCTGAACGAATTGGAGCAATTGCTGAAAGCCGAAAAAGGCAAAGTGAAATTGCTTTATACCGAAACGCCATCTAACCCGACCATCAACTGCTACGACCTGAAAGCATTGAGTTTGTTGGCTAAAAAGCATGGCGCGAAACTCGCAACGGACAACACTTTTGCATCACCATTGTTGCAGCAACCTTTTGCTTTTGGCGTTGATTTTGTGTTGCATTCCACCACCAAATTTTTGAACGGACACGGCAATGCGCTTGGCGGTGTGTTGCTCGGCACAGACATTTCTTTTATGAAAGAAAATGTCTGGAAGGTGCGCAAGCTGCATGGCTCTATTGTTGCGCCATTCGATGCGTGGCTATTAAACACAGGCATCAAAACATTGCCGCTGCGCATGAAGCAACACTGCCAAAATGCACAACAGATAGCGGAGTTTTTACACAAACATAAAGCCGTTGCCAAAGTGAATTATTTAGGCTTAAAAACGCACGAAGACCATGCGCTGGCATCCAAACAAATGAAAGGCTTTGGCGGTGTGCTGAGCTTTGAATTAAAGGACGGCATCAAGGCGGGAAGAAAGCTGATGAAGCAGGTTGCGCTTTGCAAGCTCACCGCTTCACTCGGCACTTGCGACACTTTGATTCAGCATCCTGCATCCATGAGCCATTCGTTTGTGCCTAAAAAACAGCGCGATGCTTTCGGCATTACCGATGGCTTGGTGCGCCTAAGTGTGGGGCTTGAAGATACCAGTGATATTATTGCAGATTTGGCGCAGGCGTTGGAGTAATTCAGTCTTCTTTACTGATTCGATTTCACCTTGATTGTACCCGTGATATTCTTAATCACATAATCCGTGAAATTTTGATTGGCAGTCATGCCCGTACCCATAATAATTTCATCCTTAGTGCTGATTTTTACGAAGGCATTGCTGTAAATAATCTCCTTTTCTTCATCCCACACCAACTCTTCTGTGTTAAGGGTTTCACCCTTTTCATTCACCACTATCACATTGTTTCTTGCCACCATCAGCTTGTTGCCTTCATGCACGGTGGCGTAGTTGGCAGTCATGGTGCTTTCAACTTTTCCGTTGTTGTAGAACTTCAAATCCAAGCCTTTTGGAAATTCCATATAGGGCTTTTCCACTGCATAGCGCAATAGCAATGGCGCAGTAGAAACAATGCGATTTACGCCATAGTCGGAATAAACAATTTCAACATTGGTTCCCGTTTCTATTGATGTGTTGGTGCGCATGGTAATGGCTTTCGCTTCATCCAAATCTGTTTTGCAGGATGAGACGAAAAAGAAAAAAGAAAAAAGAAAAAAGTAGTTGTGCATTTTAAATAATGAGGCGAAAATAATAGGTGTGCAGTTGCTGCCTATTTCCAGCCGAAATGTTTTTTGATGCGTTGCTTTTGCGCACGGTGGTGATTGAAATGAATGGCGCAAAGCTGCATCCACTCTTGTGCGGTAAGCCATCCCAAAAACGGATGCTTTACTTTTATGTTTTCGGGCGCATTTTGCAGATGTGCGATGTTGTCTGAAACAAGTTGCTTGATTTCTGTAAGTCTTTTTACAATTATCTCTTTGCTGTCCGGTGGGTTTGGCTGCACCGACACGCTGCCCGGCATTTCTATTTTCACTGCCGGCATTTTGCCGAAAGTAAACACCAGCCAACCCCAAAAATTCTTACTGCCGCCCTTTCTTGTCTTCTCTCCATTATTTACAATCCGCTCAATATTCTTAAAGAAAAAACCTTTGGATGCCATCCACAAATGAATGTACACCTGCGCTATGCTCCACGAATTTTCTGCCGGTTTTTGCAGCAATTGCTCAAACGTGTAATTGTCTAAATCATTCAGCCACTCATCAATGGCAGCCTGTGTTTTTTGCTCTAATTGTCCGTAGTTCATAAGCGCATTGTATATCAGTTCTTCACTAATCTTTTCACACTTGTTCCTTTAGCACTTACAAGTTTAATCTGGTAAACAGAAGAGGGAAGAAGTGACACATCTAAAACTACGGTTCCTTCCAATAAAGAATTACTAATAATGTTTACCTCAACCACCTTGCCGGTAACATCATAAACCTCTATGACGAAACTTTCTTTAGCTTCATTTTCAATCCAAAGCAGTCCGTTCGAAGGATTCGGATACATATTGAATACAGCCTTTGAATTTACCATTGATTCCACAGCATTCGGATTGCACACAAGCGTTAAATTTGGGTTGCTATCATCGCAATCCGTATTATTAGCAACATAGCCATTTGGCTGTGTGCAGGCAGTAGTTGAATTGGCTGCATCGCCAAAACCGTCCCCGTCTGCATCGGCATACCAAACAGTTGCTACGGTGATATTTGCATCGCCATCATTGCAGTCAGTATTATTTGCTACATAGCCTGTTGGTTTTGTGCAGGCTGTGGTTGAATTGGCTGCATCGCCAAAGCCATCTCCGTCTGCATCGGCATACCAAGTTGTGGCAACTGTAATGTTTGCATCGCCATCATTGCAGTCAGTATTATTTGCTACATAGCCTGTTGGTTGTGTGCAGGCTGTGGTTGAATTGGCTGCATCGCCAAAGCCATCTCCGTCTGCATCGGCATACCAAGTTGTGGCAACTGTAATGTTTGCATCGCCATCATTGCAGTCAGTATTATTAGCTACATAGCCCGTAGGCTGTGTGCAGGCTGTGGTTGAATTGGCTGCATCGCCAAAACCGTCCCCGTCTGCATCGGCATACCAAACAG
>CAZSEG010000205.1:3566-3816 GCA_964605875.1 uncultured Chitinophagaceae bacterium | reverse complement strand
GCAATATTTTGCGTCTTTCAATTCTGTTTCATCTTCAAATTTTCAAATTGGTTGGATAAGTTCTTGAACCAAGAAATGTAACTGTCTTGGTTCTTGGCTCTTGGTTCTTGGCTCTCATCGCAAATAACCAATCAACGTTCTATTCAATTCAAACACAAAATATTGCGTTTCTACGGTTTCAATAATATTTATTTGCCTCGTGAAAATTATCATACTCGGTTCGGCACATCCGCTGCGTGGCGGCTTGGCT
>CAZSEG010000205.1:0-3556 GCA_964605875.1 uncultured Chitinophagaceae bacterium | reverse complement strand
GAAGGGGTTACTGGAAACGTCCACCGGCATGATCGTCATCACTTTCCAAAGACAGAACCGCTCCTCCCTTGAGACCGTCCGGAGAACAGCGTCCGCACAAGGCAGTTTATCAGCGAAGGGCACAGCGTGCAGATTTATACATTCAGTTTGCAGTATCCCGATTTTCTTTTTCCCGGTACATCGCAGTTGAGCGACCAACCTGCACCCGATGATTTGTATATTCATGTAAAAGTAAATTCTGTAAACCCGCTTACATGGTGGAGTGTGGGCAGGGAAATTGCAAAGCTGAATCCAGATTTGTTGGTGATAAAATTCTGGCTGCCGTTTATGGCTCCGTGTCTTGGCACTATTGCGCGAATTGTGAAACGCAACAAAAAAACCAAAGTCATTTCCATTCTTGATAACATCATTCCACACGAAAAAAGAATTGGCGATAAAGCACTGGCGCAATACTTTGTAAACAGCGCTGATGCCTTTGTTGCCATGAGCGAAAGCGTGATGCAAGACCTCTCAAAATTCGACACCCAAAAGCCGAGAGTTTTTAATCCGCATCCTTTGTTTGATAACTTCGGTGAAGCTGTTTCAAAAACAGAAGCCTACGAAAAATTAGGGCTTGAAATCAATACTGAATACATTTTGTTTTTTGGTTTTATCCGTGATTACAAAGGCTTGGATTTATTGCTGAAAGCATTGGCGGACGAGCGTGTGCGCAAACTGAATATGAAGTTGATTGTTGCAGGTGAATTTTATACCGATTCAAAACCCTATGCAGATTTGATTCAGGAACTCGGCATAAGGGAACAGCTTGTTTTGAAAACGGATTTTATACCCGATGATGAAGTGCGCTATTATTTCTGCGCAGCAGATTTAGTAGCGCAGCCCTATAAACACGCTACACAAAGTGGCGTAACACAAATCTGTTATCACTTCAATCGCCCGATGCTGGTTACGAATGTTGGCGGTTTGCCCGAAATTGTGCCACATGGCAAAGTTGGCTACGTGGTTGAGCCTGAACCGACTTCCATTGCCGCTGCGCTGGTGGATTTTTACAACAATCACCGCGAGTTTGTGATGCGCGACAACATCAAAAAAGAAAAAGGAAAATATTCGTGGAAGGCAATGACGGAAAAGATTTTTGCGTTGATGAAGTAGCGTTTCTCTCTAACTTATCCAAAGTTTAAAACTTTGTAAAAGTTGAAGTGCAGGCATAAAAAAAGCGGACAATTGTCCGCTTTTTTTATGCCTGAATACAAGTCTGACCAAGGTCAGACCAAGTTAAGGCTTCATCAATTTAAACTGTTTGCTAAAACCGTTTGCAGTAAGTTGAATAATGTAATTGCCCGCAGCGATATTGCCGCAATCAACCGTATTCATTGCATCATTTTGAATTTGTTTTTCCGCAACCAAACTTCCGTTGATGGTGAAAATCTTCACCATGTAATTTTCAGATTTTCCGTTTAAAGAAACCATCAGATTGTTTTCATTGAACCAAACTTTTGCATTTGCGTTATCCAATTCATTGATGGCATTTACTTCTTCCACAACAAAAGCAACTTCGGCAGAAGTAACCGTGTCGTTAGCTGCATTTACGGAGCGACAAATTACATAAGCCGTTCCCGCGCCCAGGAACACAGGGTCAATCGTTTGCCCCAATTCTTTAGGGCTGAAAGCATTGTAGAAAGCACCGCTTGTGAAAGTAACGAACCATTCGCGCCCTGTGGCAGTGTGTGTTTCAGCCACTGTTAATGTAGTTGCCGGAACGCCAACCTGCGCAGTTTGCTGAGCAGAAGGCGAAACGCTGTTACTGAAAGGAATCACCGTAACCGCGCTGCTTGGCGTGCCCGTAGCGGCAGGGTCAGAAGAAACAATTCTGATGGTATATCCCGCACCACCGCCAATGTTGTTTGGTATTGTAATTGATACAGGTGAAACATTTACACCGTTAAGCGAACCAATAGTTATCGGATTGCCAAAGTTGCCGTTTGCATCAGAAAGTTCCGCAGTGAAAACATTGCCCGCATTGAAAAGAATATCTGATGTAAAACTCACCGTGCCTTGCGCATTTGCTTTTGGTGAAATTAAAAACGGTGCGCCTGTAACACTTGTTGTTGAAAGCTGTGTGCCGTTGGTTATTTCAAATTCAACTGCGTTTGAAACTACCGTATCGTTGTAAATATTTTCTGAAACACAAACTACAAAATAAGTACCCGGTGCAGCAAAAACAGGTGTGTAGCTTGCTCCTGTTTCATTAGGTGAAAAAGGTTGAAACGTACCCGTTACAGAAGTTCCGAATTTCCATGTTCTGCCGTTGGCATTTTGCGATTCATTTACGGTTAAGAAATTGCCGGTTGCGCCATATTGCAAAGTTTGTTTTGCAGTTGGAGCAATCGAGTTGCTGAACTGGTCAATCATTAAATCGCTGCCGTTGTCGCTACCGAAAATCGCAGGGTCGCTGCCGATTACACGCACCCTGTAACCTATGCCCGAAGGCGTGGTATTTACAACAGTTGCGCTGATGCTTCCGCTCGTAGTTGATGAAACTGAACCGATGGTAACAGGCGAAGCAAACGAACCGCTCGCATCGCTCAATTGTGCCGTGAAAGTATTGCCGCTGTTGAAATTTCCACCTGTAACGGAGTAGTTTACGGTAACGCTTCTGTTTGGTGCGTTAGGGCTGAAATCAATCGGGAAACCTGTAACGCTTGTTGTTTGCAAAGTAACGCTGCCTACCGAAATAATCACTTCGTTGCTCGTAACGTTTACTCCGCTGATGGTGCTTTGGCAAACTACATAATAAGTACCCGGTGCGACAAACTGTGGTGTGTAAGTTGTTCCTGTTTCGGCAGTCGAGAACGATTGGTAGCCACTACCCGATGTGGTTGAAAATTTCCATTCGCGGGCTGCGCCTGCGGGTGTTTCCGTAACCGTAAGCGGAGTTCCCGCAACATTTATCAGAATACTTTGTGACGAAGCAGGCGCAATGCTGTTTTTCACCACATTGATTTGAACTTCATTGCTGCGCGATACAATACCGCCCGGATAGGTTGTTTCACATACAATATAATATGTGCCGGAATTTGCAAAGTTTGGTGTGTAAGTTGCAGCAGTGGCAACAGGCGAAAATGCTTGATAACCGCTACCCGAAGTGGTGGAATATTTCCATTCGCGCGAAGTGAAACCGGCAGTTTCGGTAACAGTAAGCTGTGTGCCGTTGGTATTCGCAGCAATGGTTTGAGCCGTGTTCGGTGCGATGCTTGTGTTTACCAAAACGATACTCACATTAGTAGCATCGGGTGTTGCAGTTAATGCAGGATTGCTTGAAACCACGCGCACTTTGTAGGTTGTGCCGCTTGCCGTTCCTGCGGGAATTGTGCCGTTTATTGTGCCACTTACTGTGGTTGTAGCAGAACCAAGACTTACAGGCGGAGTGAAATTTCCGCTTGCATCACTCAACTGCGCGGTTATGGAATTTCCTGCATTATATGTTCCCGTTAAAGCGAAAGGAACATTGATGCTTGCACCCGTTGAATTTGTAACATAATACGCTCCCGCATTC
>CAZSEG010000204.1:2447-3985 GCA_964605875.1 uncultured Chitinophagaceae bacterium | reverse complement strand
TGAAATCAGATAAGGATTTATTTGCCGCAATGACGTGAAATAAGGATTGCCGGGCGAGATATTCAACTGCCTTACCCGCGCACCTTTTACATACACATCATGCACAAAATCATTTTCAATACGCGAAAATTTTTCAACTCCGTAACTTCTTAAACTCAATCCTTTTCGCTTCACTACCGCTTCAAAAACTAATGAATCCAACGCTCGCGAATCCATCGAAAAATTCAATTTGTACGCCAAAGTTCCGTTGCATGAAATACCTTTCAAAGTATTGAACATTCCCTGCGGAAGCGCATTAAACAATGTGTCTGCGGCAACTTCCGGCATTGAAATTTTCAATGCAATCAAGTTGGATGTATCAACTTTTTCATGCCGCGCAAAAAAACTCAAAGGCAAGTTGTTTATCTGAATTTGTGAGTTGGAATCGAATTGCAAAACGTTATTTGCAAAACTGATATTGCCGCTGAATTTCAATAGGGGAATAACAATTTTTTCAGCCGATAAACGCCAGTGTTGTACATACAAATCTGTAATGTCAAATGAAGTATTTAACAGCAGTGTTTCATCCTGCTCATGCCATGAAGATTGAATATTCAATGTTTTAAAACCACCTCTTAAACTGTCTATTTTATCAAGAAAAGGCAAAGTGAAATCTTCATTTCCATGCACTGATATTTTCGCATTAAACGTATTCTTTTTGAAATCTAATTTGCCTGAACAATCAACCGTATCCGACAATGTTTCACTTACTAAAATCGCACGAAAAGCATTGTTATGGAATTGAACTTCGGGCAGCAAAAATATTTCCTCTTGCGTACTGTCAATGTAGCTGATTGCAGCATTATTAAGTGTAAAAGATGTTTGTAAAAACAGCTCCGCTTTCTTCAAAACTTTGGAGTAAAGTGGAACAGAAGCCGACTTCTTTTCTGCTTGAACTTCATTCGTATTTTCTGTAAAGTGCGCAATGTTATTTCTGCTTGTGGAATTGAAAATTGTCAGCTTTAGATTATCAGCATTTACATCATACAAAACAATTTTGCCTATCAGTAAATTAGAAATTGAAAACTTCGCATCGGCACTTTTTACAATCAATAATGTGTCAGAAAATTCAGGAATAACTACAAGCTCTTTTATTACAATCTGATTGAAAGAAACAAAATTCAAATCGGCTGCATACAATGCTGCATTGTACTTTTCGCTAAACTTTTGCTGAACTTTTTCAAAAGCAAAAAGCAACAATTTATCTCTGAACAACGCACACAACACAAGCCCGAAAAACAGCAGCGCAACAAACCACAGAAAGAAAATTTTTAACCGCACCGCGCGAAAGTATGTTGTTTCGCAAATTGAGATTTAAAAGTTTAAATAGTTTTTACCTAAAACAAATAAATTGCAGCCGTGCGCAACACTACTAAACTGAAAATTCTTTTACAGAAATATACCGTGTCGTTCAACATGGATGACGATGAAATTTTTACGCTGCTGCTTACCGACAAAAACACCAAAAATATACAGCAGTTTGAAGGGAAATCATACAG
>CAZSEG010000204.1:0-2437 GCA_964605875.1 uncultured Chitinophagaceae bacterium | reverse complement strand
CAGTGTTGTTTTGGCTAAGGCTTACAGCTATTTGTTGCGCAGCCTTAAACAGCCGATGGAAGATTATTAACTACAAGTTGAGAGGTGGGAGGTGAGGGTTGAGTGGTTGTTTGCGAAAGCAAACACTCTGTGTGAAAAATTTACATAGCAAAATAGCTTACTTTTTTGAGGCGGTTAAAACATTCCGCGCCTCTGCAACCAGCAAGCCCGTAAACAGAAAATAAAGCACGAAAAACGGCAACACGAATTTTTTATTTTCAATGGGTTGCACATCAATAAAATAGCACACAAAAATCAATGCCGACAAAACCTTTAAGCCAAACATTGCACCAAAATATTGCATAAAAAAATGATTGCCTTTCATGGCTAATCCGCGCAACAAAAGCGCGTAAGAAATAAGCGTTAAGACAGCAATAAAAAACAAGCTGTACCAAACAAAAAAATCAAAGCCGCTTAGTAACTGTGTTTGTGTTTGCAACACATAAATTACCATAGCAGCCAAAGAAGAAACTATTCCAACTTTCAGAAAAAAACGTTTGAAAAACTCCAATTGGATTACTGTTTTGGTTTGATAAAATCTTTTACAACTCTGTAAATGGCAATGATAACAAACAACAGCGAACTGAACGCTTTGCCATAAGGATGCCAGCCGAATTGCTCATCGGCAAGATAGCCCAAACCCGCGCCAAATGCAATGGTGATGCCCATTTCAAATGCCATAGTCGAATACTTCAAGTAACTGACAGCCTGTTTTTCTTCTTTCATTTTTCAAAAGTAAACATTGTATTCTTAATGGTATTTCATTTTCAACAAAGCCTGTTTTTAGTTGTTCTGTAAATCATATTACCTTCGGTAAAAATTTACTGCAATGAATTTCCGGTACATCAAATATCTGTCTGCCTTTTTCAGCATGGCAGCGATTTTAATTTCCATGACCGCAGGCGGAATATGGACTTTCTTCTCCGTTTTCTATGCGTTTTTTATGATTCCTGTTTTGGAATTGGTTTTGCCGGGAACGGAAGAAAATTTTTCAAAAGCAGATGAAGAAATTATCAAAAAAGACTGGCATTATGATGTGATTGTGTGGGCGGTTGTTCCCGTTCAGTTAGCGATGATGGCTTTCTTTTTTTACCGCATCAGCCAAAGCGATTTGCTTTGGTATGAAACAGCCGGCTTGATTCTTTCCTTTGGAATTTCATGCGGGGTGTTCGGCATCAATGTGGCGCATGAGTTGGGGCATCGCAATACAAAACACGAACAATTGATGTCGAAAATTTTGTTATGGACTACCATGTATATGCACTTTTTTATTGAGCATAATCGCGGGCATCACAAAAATGTAAGCACTGACGAAGATCCGGCTTCATCGCGTTACGGTGAAACGGTTTATGCTTTTTACATCCGCACCATTCGCGATGGTTGGCTTTCTGCATGGCATTTAGAAAAAGAACGGCTGAAAAAGACGGGTCAGTCTTTTTGGAGTTTGCATAACGAAATGCTGGTTTACCAAATTATTCAAACGCTGACTGTTGCAATTATTTTTATCGCTTTCGGTTGGAAAGTAACGCTCTATTATCTGATTGCCGCATTTATGGGTGCGCTGCTTTTAGAAACCGTAAATTATGTGGAACACTACGGTTTGCGCAGAAAAAAAATTGATGGCGAATACTATGAAAAAGTGATGCCCATTCACTCTTGGAATTCCAATCATCCAATCGGCAGGCTGATGTTGTTTGAACTTACGCGCCACAGCGATCATCATTATATGGCATCGCGCAAGTATCAGATTCTTCGGCATTTCGATAAAAGTCCGCAGATGCCTACGGGCTATCCGGGCATGATGATTCTGGCATTGTTTCCACCGCTTTGGTTTGCCGTGATGCACAAAGAAATTGCTAGATACAAAGCAACGGAAGCGGGCGTGGCTTTAGCCTGAGAATTTATGGATTGACGGTTGAAATTCACTAATCAAAAATCCGTAAATAGTCAATCTGTAAATTCGTAAATGGTAAATCTGTTATTATCTTCGCGCCTTCTTTTCAAAAAAAACAAATACGATAAAGTGAAAATCAATCTTTCTTCAACCGACAATTTTGTAAACCGCCACATAGGAACTTTCAATGAAAAAGACGAGGCTGAAATGCTGCAAGCCATTGGCGTTGCTTCAATTGACGAACTAATTGACCAAACCGTTCCCGCAAATATCCGCAGGCAAACGCCTTTGAATCTTCCGCCCGCGCAAAGCGAATTTTTGTATCAAAAAGAATTGAAGAAAAAAGCCTCGAAAAATAAAATGTTCCGCTCCAACATCGGCTTGGGTTATTACGGCACGATTACGCCTGCCGCCATCCGCAGAAATATTTTAGAAAATCCGGGTTGGTACACGCAATACACGCCTTATCAGGCAGAAATTGCGCAAGGCCGTTTGGAAGCATTA
>CAZSEG010000203.1:0-4000 GCA_964605875.1 uncultured Chitinophagaceae bacterium | reverse complement strand
CAACAAAATTGGCGATGCAGTAGGTGGAAAATACGACAATCGCGAAGTGAAATTTGGCGGCAGTTCCGCCATTGATAAAGTCGGCTCCAATGCTTTTGCCGTAGCTCCGCAGCGCACGGTGGACGGCAAAACTTATTTGTGCATCAACCCGCACATGTTTTTTGAAGGGCAATTGAGTTTTTACGAAGCGCACCTTTGCAGCGAAGAAGGTTTAAACATCAATGGTGCGATGTTTCAGGGCAGCAGTTCGCTGGCAATGGGCGTAAACAAACATCTCGGCTATGGCATGACGTGGAATCACATGCTGAAAAGTGATGTGTTTAAATTGAAAATGCACCCTAAGAAAAAGCTGCATTACGAGTTTGACGGTGAGTGGGTGAAACTTGAAAAACGCCCCGTGTGGCTGAAAGTAAAGCTGAAAGGAATGGTGATTCCCGTGAAGCGCACCACCTATTGGAGCAAATACGGAGCAACCGTAAAAAGCGATGATGCAAACGAGTTTTACTCCATTCGCTTTGGTGCAAACATGACCGTAAAAACCGCGCAGCAACTCTACGAAATGAACAAGGCAGACAGCTACGAATCTTTTTGGAAAGCCTTGCGTATCAATGCACTTTCGCTGTTCAACATTGTGTATGCCGATGAAAAAAATAACCTTTTATATATCAGCAACGGGCAAATTCCCGACAGAAATTTAGATTACGACTGGAGCGGCATCATGCCTGGCAACACGTCCAAAACATTATGGACAAAACTATTGCCTAACGACAGTTTGCCGCATGTAATCAATCCTTCATGCGGTTATATTTTGAATACGAATAACACGCCTTACGAAGCCACTTGTGAAGGCGAAAACGACAACCCGCTACGCTACCCGCGCTACATCTACGACCGCAGACCCGGCAACAACAACCGCACGGCACGCTTACGCGAATTGCTTTTAGAAAAAGATAAAATTTCCTTTGAAGATTTAAAGCGTATCAAGTTCGATTACCGCTTTGCCAAAACAAGCAAGTTCCGCGAATCGTTTCAGCCGTTGTTGAATCTTGACACCGTAAAATATCCCGAATTCGCCACCGCTATAAAAATTCTGCATCAGTGGGATTGGCATTGCGATACCAACAGCTACGGAACTGCGGTGTTGGGCGCATTCGTAAGAGCATTTTGGGATAAAAAGCATTTTGACGACAACGAATTTGTTACGGGATTCACCTGCACCGAAGATGAAGTTGTGGAGAGTTTCAGAAAAGGCTTGAGCAATTTGCGCGAAAAATATGGCAGTGAAAAACTGCGTTGGGGCGATATTCACGTAAACTACCGCGCAGGTAAAATGATTGCCATGAACGGCTTTCCCGATATGCTTTCGCCAAGCTACCCGCAAGAAAAAGTTATTAATGGAAAAAACTATTTAGTACCCAAACATGGCGACACCTTTACCATGTTTGCCAAGTTTGGAAGCAATGGTTTAGAAGCGATGCAATCGCTCGTACCTACAGGCAATTCGTTGCGCCCCGATAGCCCGCACTACAACGACCAAATGGAACTATACCGCGATGTGCGCCTGAAAGAAATGAGCTTGGAAAAAGATGTGGTGATGAAAAATGCACTCAAGGTTTATCATCCGAAATAGTTGATTAGGTTGTGAATTATGAGTGAAATTCTCTGCGACTTTGCGCCTTCGCGAGAAACCTAAGTTTGCGCAAGCAAACGCTATGTGTTCTCCTCTACTCTGTGTGAAATAAAAAAGACAAGTATTTTATTCTTTAAAACAAAAAATTGCTGAAACATGAACGCTAAAGAGTTGCTCAAAACTTTTGAAACGAGAATTAAAACCGACACACTTTCTGCCGATGAAAAAGGCATTTTCCACTTTCAGTTAAGTGGCGAAGGCGGTGGTGATTTCACCGTAGAATTGAAGAATCAAAAAGTGAAAGTAAAAGAAGGTTTGAGCGGCACACCCACCTGCGAAATAAAAGCAAAAGCAAATGATTACATCGCTTTAGAAACGGGCAAACTAAGCCCGCAATGGGCATTTATGATGGGCAAAGTAAAAGTGAGCGACCTAAGTGAGTTGATGAAGTTTGCAGGACATTTTACAAAGTTGAAGTCTTAATACTTGAGTTAGTTTGTTTAGCTTTTCAGGATTTGTGAGCAGCAAGCCTTTTGCTTCCTTTAAGGATAAATAATCAGAAATATAAATGCAAACAGATTAACCAAAAGTACTACTCCGTAAACTACATTGCTTCTGCCGCTGCTGAGCGACAGCATAACTGTGAATACTGAAAGCCCTAATAAAATAATAGACTTAATATCCAGTCCCAAAATAATTTTCATGTCATACACAATACAAACCACTGCAACGCTCGGAATCGTCAATCCTATACTTGCCAACGCAGAGCCTAATGACAAATTAAGGCTGGTTTGAAGCCTGTTATTTCTTGCTGCAATGATTGCCGCAATTCCCTCGGGCAATAAAATAATTGCCGCGATAACAACACCCACCAAGGTTACAGGCAGGTTATAGCTGATAATAATACTTTCGATTTTTGGCGAAAGTGTTTTTGCTAATAACACAACAATCCCCAAACAAAGAACAAGAAACAAAAGGCTTGTTACTAATGTCCAATTACTGATAGTAATTGTTTTTTCATCTTCATTTTCTCCCTCCACAAGAAAATATTCTCTGTGCCGGGATGTTTGTGCAAATAAAAAGCACGAATAAATTATAAGACAGGCAAAGGATGCAAATACAAGTTGGGGAGTGGAGTAATAAGACCCTTTAATACTTTCAGTAAAAGTGGGAATCACAAGGGTGAACACAACAATAGAAATGAGCGAGACCAGCAAAATTGTAACCGAATGTTTAGAGAATTCCTGTTCATGATGTTTCAACCCTCCAATAAAAAGACAAAGACCCACAATGCCGTTAAGAATCAGCATGGTGGCAGAATACACGGTATCTCGCGCCAGCGAAACGGCTTCCTGTCCACCGGACACCATTAGCGATATAATGATTGAAACTTCAATTACTGTTATGGCAATTGCAAGAATTATAGTTCCGTAAGGCTCTCCTACCCTGTGCGCAATTATTTCAGAATGATGAACTGCCGACATTACGCTTAAAATAAGCAGCACACATGCAGCTATCTGAAAGATGTCGCTGCTGTTGGTATATCCCGAAAAGAAAAGTCCCCAGGCAAGAATCGGGATTAATATCGTCCATTGAAGTAATAGTTTCATTTGCTCAAATTTTGGAATTTTGTAAGATAGTATTTTAAGGCTACTCTACTACAAAAAAATATGCTGCACTTCTGCAACTTTGTGGCTGTGTTAAACCAGTCGAAGAGAAATTGATAAGCAACGCTTAGTTCTGATGCTGAAGAATACCCTGAACTTATATGAGCGTCTTAATCCATCAACGTCCTTTGGGAAATGGAAATACTGACAGAAAAATAAATTCATGCAATTGAATAGAGCCTCAATCCTCAACCAAAGTCCACACCGTAGTTCTGCCAAAAGCAGGAATACCGATGTAGCCGCGCACATCTACAATCTTTCCTTTCAGCGTCATTTTGCAGGAATAGGTTTTGCCGTTTTTCGGGTCATAAATTGTGCCGCCTGAAAATTCAGTATCACTCTTTTTCGTAAAGTTCTTAATGATTATTGCACCGATAACAGGCTTTTTTGCCAGCTCAGGGTCGGGATTTTTATCATCCAATTTAGGTTTGCCGTTTAGGGTTGGTTCTTTCAGCCAAATAATCTTGCCATGATACAATCCACCCTCTTTATAAATCAGGATTTTGCCGTCTTTTTCCTGATTGTACCAAACACTTTCAATGCCTGGGTCAGCAGCAAAAATATTTAGCGTAAAAGCAAAGAATAAAGTTGACAGCAAGTAACGCATGGCAGAAATTTTTATTGAAATGAGAGCCGAATATAAGGCGAGATTCTATTCAGGCAAACCAAAGATTATGGCTGCTTGGCATTTGCCAAAGCAAGC
>CAZSEG010000202.1:0-4158 GCA_964605875.1 uncultured Chitinophagaceae bacterium | reverse complement strand
GTTACAGAAGATTATGATGTTACAACCATTGGCTTGCCGCGTATTTCCTTCGATTTGGCGTATTGCCGCCATAGTGTAAACAGACAAGATTCATTGGCAGTTTTTTATTCATTCGATTGCGGCAACACGTGGAATCAGTTTTTCAAAAGCGGTGGCTCGGAACTTGCTACTGCGCCCGATAAAACAACGCTGTTTACGCCCGCTCCCGAGCAATGGAAAACTGTTGAAACCGATTTGCCTGCGCTGCAAGGTCAAAGTAAAGTTCGCTTTAAATTTGAAAATATTTCGGGATGGGGAAACGCGCTTTATTTAGATAACATCAATATCTATCAAAGCCCGAACACGGTGATAAACGGAATAAATAATGTTGCCGAAAAAGTAGAAGTGAAAGTATTTCCGAATCCTGCGGTGAATGAAGCGATTGTTTCGCTGCCTGTTGTGCATCCTTTCACTCAAATGGAAGTGTATAATGCTGTTGGGCAAAAAGTTTTTTCAACCTCCGTAACACAAAGAATTGTTTCGTTAAACACTTCGGAGTTTGCGCGTGGAACCTACTTTATCCGTTTGTTTTCATCTGCTGCAAGTCAGCAGCACAGTTTTATTATTGCACGTTAATTCTTCTTGTTTTAAAAAAAATACAGATGAAAAAAATATTCTTCGCTGCTGCTGTGCTTTTTATGAACGCAGCTATTGCGCAACAGTTTCAAAAATGCGCAACAACCGATGTGATTCGTGAAATGAATCATGCGCATCCGGGTTATGCCGACAGAGTGAAATCGGCTTTCGATAATGCAAAAGCAATTTCAAAAAATCGCGCGGCATCGCGCGGTGTTCAGGATACTGTTTACAGAATAAGAACAGTATTTCATGTTGTTTACACAAAACCCGCAGAGAACTTAGACGATTCGGTAATTCTTGCGCAATTGCAAACTTTGAATGAAGATTACAGAAGGCTGAATGCGGATACTGTAAACACAAGAAGCATATTTCATCCGTTTACCGCAGATGCGGGCATTGAATTTGTGTTGGCGGATACCGACCCTGACGGAAACCCAACGACAGGGATAACACGCACGTCAAGCACTACTGCTTTTTTCGGCTTTGATGATGCAAAATTTGCCTCGACAGGTGGTATTGATGCTTGGGATACTAAATCCTATCTGAATATTTGGATTTGCAATCTTTTTGGAGGGTTTGGGGTGCTGGGGTTTGCTTATCCTCCTGCAGTACCATTGGCGAATTGGGGAACTCAAAATCCGAATGCCGATTCAACAAAACAAGGTGTGGTGCTGCATTATTCCGCTGTTGGTCCAAAAAATCCTGCTCCGATTGCGCCCGAAGCAGATGGCGGCAGAAGTGCAACGCACGAGGTTGGGCACTATCTTGGCTTGCGCCATATTTGGGGCGATGACCAAGGCGGTATTTTTGGCGGTTCTTTTAAATGCGAAGGTGATGTTGATGGCGGTTCAGACGGCATAGATGACACGCCCGATGCAACAGTGGCTTCGCAGCAAACCTGCAACTACAATGCAAACACCTGCCCCGACCCGAATATGGATCAGGATTATCCCGACCAGATTGAAAATTATATGGACTACAGTGATGATGCCTGTTTAAATATGTTCACTAAAGGACAGGTTGATTTGATGCGCACCGTAATTGAATTGTATCGCCCTGGCATTGCTACCAAAGTGGTAAACACGCCATCGGGTGTAAGGGAATTATCCGTATCTGCAATGCAATTGCGCGTGTTTCCGAATCCTGCAAATGGTGTTTTGAATGTTATTACCAACGAAGTAAAAGAAGATGCCACGCTGCAAATTTTTAATGCGCAGGGAGCTTTGGTTTACAGCCAAAAAATGAATGCAGCTTCCGGAAAAATAAATGTCGGGAATTTCAGTTCGGGAATTTATGTGGCGGTGATTCAGGCAGGGAATTTCAAATCTACTGCAAGGTTTGTGAGGCGGTAGTCAGAAATAAGAAACGGTCGGTGATTTTCTCACCGACCGTTTTAAACCCAGTCTGACAAATATCAGACCGGATATTACGCCACCAACTTCCTGTATTTGAATTTCTTTTCGGAAGTATCGCCCAAGCGTTGTTTTTTGTTCTCTTCGTATTCGCTGAAACTGCCTTCAAAATAATAGACCTGCGCATCGCCTTCAAATGCAAGAATATGAGTACATACGCGGTCGAGGAACCAACGGTCGTGCGAGATGATAACAGCACAACCTGCGTAATTTTCCAATGCTTCTTCCAATGCGCGAATAGTGTTTACATCCAAATCGTTGGTAGGTTCATCAAGTAGCAATACGTTAGCTTCTTCGCGCAACGTAAGTGCGAGATGCAGGCGGTTTCTTTCGCCACCCGAAAGCACTTTTACTTTCTTTTGCTGGTCTGCACCCGCAAAGTTGAATCTTCCCACATAGCCGCGACTATTGAGTTTCAGTTTGCCTACTTCTATCCATTCATCGCCATTACTGATGGCTTCCCACACAGTCTTTTCGGGGTCAATACCCGTGTGCGTTTGGTCAACGTAAGAAATCTTCACCGTTTCGCCAATTTCAAAAGTGCCGCTATCGGGTTTTTCCTGCCCCATAATCATGCGGAACAAAGTTGTTTTACCTGCACCGTTTGGGCCAATGATACCAACAATTCCGCCCTGCGGTAATTTGAAGTTCAGGTTTTCGTAAAGCAACCTGTCGCCAAACGCTTTTGATACTCCGTTTGCTTCTATCACCTTGCTGCCCAAACGCGGACCGGGTGGAATGTAGATTTCTAATTTTTCTTCTTTCTGCTTCGCATCTTCTTCCAACATTCTTTCATAATTGGTGATACGCGCTTTGCTCTTTGCCTGACGCGCTTTTGGCGACTGGCGCACCCATTCCAACTCGCGCTGCAACATCTTCATGCGCTTGCTTTCGGTCTTTTCTTCCAATACCAATTTTTTAGATTTTTGGTCGAGCCATGAAGAATAATTTCCTTTCCAAGGAATGCCTTCTCCCCTATCTAATTCCAAAATCCAGCCCGCTACATTATCCAAGAAATATCTGTCGTGCGTGATACAAATTACCGTGCCTTTGTATTGCTCCAAATGATGCTCGAGCCACAGAATAGATTCTGCATCAAGATGGTTGGTAGGCTCATCTAAAAGCAACACATCAGGTTCTTGTAAAAGCAAGCGGCATAGCGCAACCCTGCGCCTTTCGCCACCCGAAAGTGTTTTTACCGAAGCCTCCGCATCGGGACAACGAAGTGCATCCATAGCGCGTTCAAGCACACTGTCAATTTCCCAAGCATTGGCAGCATCAATTTTATCCTGCAAAGTACCCTGCCTTTCGAGCAATTTATTCATTTCATCATCGCTCATCGGCTCCGAAAACTTTTCGCTGATAACGTTGAACTCGGTCAGCATATCAAAGATTTCTTTTTTGCCTTCTCGAATAATTTCGATTACGGTTTTGGTTTCATCCAACTGCGGCTCTTGCTCTAAATAACCCACCGAAAAACCTTTATCGCTTTCGATTTTGCCCTGATAGGATTGGTCAATTCCCGCAATAATTTTCATCAAAGTGGATTTGCCGGAACCGTTCATACCGATGATGCCGATTTTCGCACCATAGAAAAACGAGAGATAGATGTTTTTAAGAATCTGTTTGTTTGGCGGAATGGTTTTGCCCACGCCCGTCATGGAAAAAATGATTTTATGTGTAGTTTCTGACATACTAAGAACATTTAAGCGGGCAAAAATAGCATAACAGTCGAACCACCCTAAAGGTATTTTCGTCAATGAAAAGTTGAGGGTTGGAAGTTGATAGTTGAGAGTATTTTTTCTACTAAAAAGAAAATGACAAAAAAGTTTTTCAATCAGTTAATGGTGGCATTGTTTGTGTCGGGTGCGTATGCTGCCTTTATAAATATATGCGGCTCCGTTTATGCCAACAGCGGCTTTTGGAATGATAAACCAAGCTATGATGATATTGAGTTTTACTTTTGCGAACTGACGAATATGAACGGGTTGATTCGCCAACCTGTGAACACTTTTACCAATGTTATTTACCTGCTTGTGGGCATGTATGTTTTGGGTATTGCCTTCCGCGATTACAACGAAAAAAAGCGGTACAATTTAATTTCCGCTAACCCTTGGTATTCGTTTAC
>CAZSEG010000201.1:0-4163 GCA_964605875.1 uncultured Chitinophagaceae bacterium | reverse complement strand
CCATTTATATTTGTAAGGCAAAATGCCGCCAACTGCCGAAACACTTGCCGCGCCTGTGGTTTGCCCATTGCACAACACATCTGTTTTTACAAAGGTTAAAAAGATTGGTGGCGGGTCGGTTACAACACCACAAGAAGTTGCCGTGCATCCTTTAGAATCTCTTACGGTAACACAATAATTTCCTGCAACTAAATTTTGTATGAAATCCGTTGTTGCGCCATTGTTCCATAAGTAAGTAAAGTTGGGTGAACCTCCGGTAACATTTGCTTTTGCAGTACCTTGATTTCCACCGTTTGTTGTTGCATTTGTGGTTGAAACCACAACACTTAAAGCCGGAGGTTGTAAAATAGAGTCAATGCCGCTTACCGTGCAGCCTTTGCTGTCTGTAACCGTGATGCGATAAACGCCTGCAGGCAAACTGTTGGGCGTAGAAGTATTACCTAAACTTGGATTCCAATTGTATGTGTATGAAGGCGTTCCGCCAATAACCGTTGCGGTAAAATTGCCGTTCGATTGCCCGGAGCAAAGCACATTCAACCTTGAAATATTCAGTTGCAGATTTGCCGGTTGGCTGATAACAATTGTATCGGCTCCTTGACATCCTTGTTGGTTTGTAACCGTAACTGAATATACACCCGGACTTAATCCCGTAACGCTGCTGCCCGATAAATTATTCGGAACCCATGCATAATTTAAACCGGAAGGATTGCCCGGCACATTCACCACAATGGAACCATTGTTTGCACCAAAACAGGTAAGGTTTGTGCTAACCATGTCCACCGGAATGCCCGAACCGACTGCAACCGTTACCGAATCAACCAAAGTACAAGCCGCACCTGTGATAGTTACATAATATTTTGTGGTTGCGCTTGGCGTAACCGTTACCGAATCTCTGTTGCCCGGATTCACAAAACCTGCCGAAGGAACGGCAGCCCACGTGTAAGTAAAATTAGGATTGGACAACGAAGATGTAACTTTTGCTTTCAGCTTAATGGTTGCATTTGTTGCACATATAAATGTGTCTTGCGTCATGGTTAATCGAGCCGATGTATCCACATTTACAAACACAAAACTATTGCCGGTGCAACTGTTGTGGTCGCTCACTGCAACGCTGTAAATCTGCGGAGTTTGCGGTCGCGCAATGGTTGTGTCTTTATTCAGTGGCGTTGGTGCATTTGCTCCCGTGTTTGGCATCCACGCAATGTTTGCCGTTGATAAATCCGCAACGCAAATCACAAAGCGCGTGTTGGGTCTTTCTTTGTAGCGTGCGGCATTCAAAGTTTGCTCTGTTCCGGTGATACCGCACTGGTCAAAAGTTCCTGATGCCGTACACCACAACGAAGGATAATTTGCAAAACCCTGCGAGCCATCGGTGCGGGTCATCTGGTATTTCATGTGCTGCCCGTTTGCAGTGGTTGAATTATGGCAAATATCCACCAGCAAATTCGACTCTCCGTCCCAATCATAAGTATTGTCGAGCGTAAAAACATTCCAACCAGAAACAGGCGTGTAATTTTTAGGCGTGTAAACCGTTACCAAACTTCCGCCTGCAATGTATCCTTTGATGCTGTCAGCCGAAACACAAGCCATTTTTATGGTCAGATTATTCAACAAAGTTCCTGCTGCAAGCAGGTTGATGGCAATAGATTTTATTTTTCCGCCCGAATTTGAAAGTGCTAAAATTTCATTGGCGCGATACAAAATCTGATGCCTTGTGCTGATGCTGTAACCACCCAATGGCGAAGGCAACTGCACGGGCGAATTGTTAGAGCTGTTCGTGAAAGTTCCCACCTGCGCGGTAACATCTTTTCCCGAACACGGCTGTTGCGAAATGCCGCAGCTCAAAGGGTTTGAAATCAAAGTAAGCTGCGCAGCTTCGCCCGGGCAAACCAATGTTTTATTGGTTCTTGCTTTTATTAACGGGCCTGTACCCGAAACAACAACCGTTACCGAATCTTCATTTACACAACCGTTGTTTCCCGTAAACTGAACTTTATATTTTGTGGTTGAAAGCGGACTTGCAACGGGATTCAGAATTGTATCGTTTGGCTGCCCGTAACCATAAACAGGATCAATCAATCCGCTTGAAGGAATCCATTTAATGCTGTAAGGCGAATACATATTATCCACCGAAGCATTCAGTTGTATTTGTCCGTTTTGGCAAATTTGCCCGCCCGCGCCTGCATCATAAACAAAAGGTTGCGCCACATTCACACGCACAGAATCCGTTCCGCAATCGCTGGTGAATTTGTAGGTGGTGGAAACCGTTGGCGATGCCACAGGATTTAAAACAGTTGAACTGCTCAAACCTGTTGTCGGATTCCATGTAAAGTTTGTGCCGCCCGTAGCCGTAAGCTGAACAGGCTTGCCGCAAAAAGTAGGGCTTGCCGTGAGCAACTGAACTTTATTGAACACGCAAACTTTGTAAACCCGCGTTTGATTGCCTTTAATCGGGCAGTCGTCATTTTCGGCAGTTAATACAAACTGGCGGCAGCCTGTATCGGCTGCTGCGGGAGTCCAGCGGATTCTTGCAATGGCGGTGTCGTTTGGCGCAGAACCCTGATTGATTTGCATAAGCGTAGCCCCCGGCAAGGGCGATGGATTATTTTGTATGGAACTTTTAAGCGTAAGATTTCTGCCCAACGGGTCAACTACTTTTATATCAAAACTGACCTGTGTACCCGGGCAAACCTGCAACGTAATTGAATCCTGCTGATTGGCGTTTTGAATGCTGTCTATCGGTTGCTGAACGGGCGTTGAAACCGTGCAGTTGATAATCTTCACCTGAATATCGCGCATGGTAGAACCCACCAAAACGCCATTGCGGTATTCATCTACTCTTACCGCCAGCACATCTGTTTCCACCATGCTTGGAACGAAGGACATTTGCCCCGTAGCCGCATCAAACTGAAAACTGTTTGGCGGGTTTGTTCTTATTGGCTGGCTTGCAGAAAAGCCCGCCTGATAAGACAATGGATTATAGTTGTTTCCCAATGGCGTGATAATGGTGTATCGCAAAGAATCTCCGTCTGCATCCACCGCGCCTTGATTGTAGGTTACGGGATTATTTACACAATAAAACGGCACAGGCAACGAACTGAACGAAACCGAATTATTGCAATAAGGCTGCCCCGTGAGCGGGTCAATAGTGTTGTTGATTAAAGCCTGAATGGAAAGATTTTCCGTGTTGCCTCCGGTAGTGTTGTTACTTGGGTTTCGCGCATTTTCGGTAAACCTCACCAACCATTGATTGCAAGCGGAAGGCAGTGTAATTACCCCTTCATAAATTACGCTGCGCACACCCGGAAAAGGCGCTTGGCTCGGATTGGCAAAATTGCATGCGTTCTGGCTTATCTGCGCGGGACACAAAGGCGAAACATCGCAGCCTGCCGCACCCGAAACACCACCGCCCGGGCAAGGATAATTCGTAAGTTTAGTAAGCGAAAATGGAGTGGAGGTGCTGATGCCGCACGATGGCGCAGTGATATTAACCGACACCGTAGTTACATCAATTCCCGCGCAATCCCTGTAAAAACTCAGCCTTACCCTGTATTGATTATTTCCCAGACAGGTGTATTGCAAATCCGCCCCCATAGCATGAGAAGCCAAAACATCCTGACTGAATACAACAGAAAAAATACCAACTAAAAACGCATATAAATGCTTCATCCTTCCCTCTTCACAATTTAGAACATTAAAAAAACGGGGCTAAAGATAGAAATACTATGAATGAGTTTGGTTGCATTTGTGTTTGATAATGCAAGCAATGATTACACCGAAAGATATATTTTGAACAATTGGCTGCATCCCACTTTCTTAATTCATATCTTTGCGCGGTTCTTTGAAAAGAAGATGAATTATGAGGCTTTTTAAGTTCTGCAATCGTTAGTCGTTAATCTCAAATCGTTAATCGCTCTGTTTTTTGATTAACGATTTGAGATTAACGATTACAGATTTGAGAAGTACTTCCAAAATCTAAAATCTTCACCGGGGCTGATTGGAATTGACGGGAAGCCGTAACGATACACCGGCATGCCGAGCGTGTGTATAGCTCGCTAATCCATACACAGAACAGTTTTATTTGGCGAATACGATTACGCCATGGCTGCTTAATCTTAGAGATTAACCACCATTTGTCCCGCGCTTGAGGCATCATACACAGC
>CAZSEG010000200.1:0-4172 GCA_964605875.1 uncultured Chitinophagaceae bacterium | reverse complement strand
AAAGAATTGATTGCGCGAAGTGTTATAGGATAGAATTTAATCTCCCTAAACAAGTTTGCATACATGTCAAGTTATTAGCTGTCAATTACTGCCCTCTGGACATATACCAATAAAAAAAGGCTGTACTCTACTTTTGAGACAGCCTCTTTTTAAATTGTTGATGAGGGATGAACGAGTATTACAACGCAGCGTTTACACGCGCAATATACTTTTCAATATCTCTGCCTTCATCGCTTGTCGGGTAGTTCTCTTTGATTTTCTCCAATAATTTTTTTGCATCGCTGTATTGTTTTTGATGCTCGTTTGCCAATGCAGCTTTCAACAAAAAGTAAGGAGTATAAACCTCATTTGAAGAAAATGATGCAGCTTTTTCATAATTACTGATAGCATCATCCATTTTACCTAATTCTGAATAAGCATCGCCCAATGCACTGTAGCGCACTGCACCTAAGATAGGGTCTGATGTGCTGAACTTACCTAAGTATTTTACAGCATTATCGTATTGCTTTAAGTTCAGGTAGCATATACCGGCATAGTAGTTGCTCAAATTAGCAGTTTTGGTAAAGCTGAATTTGTTACCGATTTCAAGGAATCCTTTTACATCGGCTCCGTTTCCATTTAATGCCAATTCAAATGAATCTTTTGCAAATGCCAATTCTGCTCTGAACGATGCTTTTTGTGCAGCAACATTGCGATCGGGTAACCATTTTGCAAATACAAATACAGCCACTCCCAACGCCACCAAAACACCACCGCCTGCATAAGCCAAGAGTTGTTGTTTTTCTTCAAAAAAGTCGAATACACTTCCAATGAATCCTCCACCTTTTGACGATTCACTTTTTGTTTTTTTTGTTACTTCTAAAACTTCGTTTTCTAATTCCTCTGCCATCGTTTGATTGATTGTTGATTATTGATTATTGTTTGTTTGTCTTTTTTCTTGCAAGCAATGATTACGCAGATTTATGGATTACACGGATTGTACTGCCTACTGCCTTTCTGTTTTCTGCTCTCTATTTTCTATTCTCTATTCCATCATAAACGGATAATCCTGTTGCACATAAATGTCTTTGTATAGCTCATTGTCATCAGGGTAAGGAGACGCTTCGGCAAACTGAACGCAGTCTTCAATTTCTGCATCCACTTTTTCACTTATTACATCAATTTCTTCCTGTGTTGCCCATTTCTTTTTCAGAATAACATCAAGCGTTGTTTCTATCGGGTCGAGTTTTTTGTATGCTTCAACTTCTTCTTTGGTTCTGTATTTCTGCGGGTCGCTCATGCTGTGTCCTTTGTAGCGGTAAGTGCAGATTTCCAAAAAGGTGGGACCTTCGCCTTTTCTCGCTCTTGCGGCAGCGCGTTCAATGGCATCATGCACGGCTTCGCATTTCATGCCGTCCACACTTTCCGAAGGCATATCGTAAGCCTCGCCAAGCGTTGCAATTTTTGTAACGTTTGAACTTCTGCCTACCGATGTTCCCATAGCGTAGCCATTGTTTTCGCAAACAAAAATCACAGGCAACTTCCACATCATAGCCATGTTATAGGTTTCGTGCAAAATACCCTGACGAGCCGCTCCATCACCAAAAAAACATATTGTAACGTTATCTTTTTCCAAGTATTGGTCGGCAAAAGCAATGCCTGCGCCCAAGCCGATTTGTGCGCCAACAATTCCATGCCCGCCATAAAAATTATGCTCTTTTGAAAAGAAGTGCATCGAGCCGCCTTTGCCTTTGGTACAGCCGGTAGCTTTGCCAAAAAGTTCAGCCATTGCAGCGCGCGAAGAAATGCCTTTTGCTATTGCCAGTGCGTGGTCGCGATAGGCGGTAATCACGCGGTCGTCTGAACGCAATCCCGTCATCATGCCTGCCGCTAACGCTTCCTGCCCGATATACAAATGACAAAATCCGCGAATTTTCTGCTGACCATACAACATACCCGCGCGTTCCTCGAACCTGCGCAGGCGGAGCATCAATTCATACCAATAAAGGTACGTGTCTTTGTTTAACTTTGCAGCCATTTTATTTTGAAAGCGGGCAAATATACGATTCGGCAGCAAGGTTTTCACATTTTTATTTCACCTTGTATGTGGATTTTAGGTTGCGGAGGTTTCAATCATTGGCTTAGTAAACTCGGATAGTGTTTTTAAATTCTTTAAAACTTACTTGTTTCAGAAATCATGCAGAATCATCTGTAGGCTTTTCTTCAAAACTGAGTTGCATCACGGGCAATAACGGCACGGGCAAAACCAATCTGTTGGATGCCGTTTATTTTTTGTGCTTAACAAAGAGCAATCTCTATTCCACCGACCAGCAATCTATCCGTTTTGGTGCTGATTTTTTAAGGCTTGAAGGGAGTTTTAATAAAAACGAAAACGAGCAAAAAGTTATTTGCCGTTTTCAGGCGGGTAAGCGCAAGGAATTTTTTGTGAATGAAGTTCCTTACGCAAAATTGAGTGAACACATTGGTGTGTTTCCTTGCATGATGATAAGCCCTGCGGATGCCGAAATTATTCTTGGCGGAAGCGAAGACCGCAGAAAAGTGATTGACAGCACGCTCTCTCAAACAGACGGTGAATATCTTGATTTGTTGCTGCAATACAATAAACTTCTGGCGCAACGCAATGCCGTTTTGAAGCAATTTGCCGAAAGTGGCAGAACAGACAAAAATCTGTTGTTGAGTTATGACATGCGTTTGATTCCAATTGGCGAAAAGGTGTTCGCAAAAAGGAAAAATGCACTGCTCGAAATTCAACCTTTGTTTGAAATTTTCTATGAGCAAATCAGCTTGAATCGCGATACTGTTTCTATTCAATATCTATCGCAATTAGAAGGTAAATCTTTTGAAGAATTGATGAATAACAGTTTGCAAAAGGATTTGATTTTGCAACGCACAGATACAGGCATTCACAAAGATGATATTGATTTGCAAATCAATTCGGTTTCGGCAAAAAAATTCGGCAGTCAAGGGCAGCAAAAAAGTGTTTTGATTGCGCTGAAATTAGCGTTGTTTCAATACATCAAAAAGCAAAAAGGCTTTGCGCCAATTCTTTTGGTGGACGATATTTTTGATAAGTTAGATAAAGACAGAGGCAATGCTTTAATCGAAATGCTTTCAAGCGACCTAACCGGACAAGTAATTATTTCACACACCAAACGCGAAGATTTTGATGAACTCAAAATGGTTGAAACCATTGCTGTTGGGGAGATTGCTGCGCAGGAAATATTAAACTAACGTGAGTAAAACATCTGAATACATTATTTAACCGCATAGAAACATAGTTCTTTACTCATAATAAACTATAGTCCAAAACTTGTTTGGGCTATGTAAACCTTGCCTGCGGCAGACAGGCTTTAAACTTTTTGATTGCACACAGAGTAAAGGAGAACACAGAGTGTTTGCTTACGCAAACAAATTCCTCTCAACCCTCACCTCCCACCTCTCAACTATGTTTCTATCCCGCTTTTCGGGACAAGTTGTGGTTTCAATTTTATAGCTGTAAAGTATCGGCAATCCATAATTAAAGTGGAACTAAAACTTAAAATACACAAACAACCTGCCAAAGTTTTTGCTGTCGTTTTCAATGCGGTGATACTTGGATTTAATGTGCGGCAACTGTAAAAACCGCTCCACTTTTTTGCGCAACTGCCCGCTGCCTTTGCCCGGGATAATTTCCACCTCGCGAATCTTCTTATCAATCGCTTCCTCAAAAGCATCTTCCAACGCTTTATCTATCAGCTTACTGTTGTTGTAAATATCGTGCAAGTCCACTTTTATTCTTGCCATTGTTTGGTGTTTAGATGCGCCTTCAAACATACAAATAAAAAAGCCCGCCTGTTGCCAAGCGGGCTTTGTAATCTATACCAAAAGAAGATTATTCGGCAGGCGTTTCAGTGCTTTCACCTTCACTTGCTTTTGCTTCTTTAGCAGCTTTATCATCGGCAGCTTTTTCATCCATTTGGTCTTTGATTTGACTCAAAACACCCAAATCGCCCAAAGTAGCTTTCTCTACTTTTTGTTGCAATTTTTTCACTGCTTTCCTTGTGTTTTCGGCTTCAACTTTACGCTCGTTTTTCTCTGCCTCTTGCTCCTCTCTTTGTTTTTCTTCCCACGTGCGGGCATGAGAAACAACAATGCGCTTATCGTTGCGGCTAAATTCAATTACTCTGAACTCG
>CAZSEG010000199.1:1086-4230 GCA_964605875.1 uncultured Chitinophagaceae bacterium | reverse complement strand
AATCGTAATCATAAAATAACACTTCGCCCGGTGCGCCCTTTGGTATCCCGCCACCACCACCAAAATCTGAAATAGCTCTCTTGTATAATTCAAAAGAATTGTTGGTACATATTACACTATCCGTGTCGTTATTCTTCGCTATCCAATTGTAATTGATAACTAATTGGGAAACATCCTCATTTAAATGCAACTGTACAGAGTTACTTGCATTTATAGATATATCATTTATGCCTATTCCTATTGTTGAATAATTATTGAGAGAATCAGCGACTGCCAGATACAAATAAGGGTTCTCTGTACCTGTTGTACACTGCGCTATTACACCTGCATACCTATACCCATCGCCTGCGAGTAATTCAGACCTGTGAAGGTCGCCCGGCAGCCACATACCTTTAGGGTATTTGCCTAATTTCAGCCCTGCATAACCTGTTCCTGCATTAGGATGATTTTTAAAAATGGTATCAATTCCAATATACACATTAGCTGAATCAAAGTACATTGATGGGGATGTAGTAATGTTACTATCTGCCCCAAAAAATGGAATACTATAAGGGGTCATTTTCAATGGTTCGCCACCGCCACCTCCCGAACCCGCTACTTCCTGCCACGCACCACCATTCCAAAAGTGAAATGAATTAACGCTTGTATTAAAAACTAATAACCCCGTTGCAGGCGAAGCAATCGCCAGCATTTGCGCAGCCGTCAGGCGCGGGATAAGCATACCTTTCGCGGTGTCGTTCACCTGCAATGCCGCGCTGTAATCTGCCGCACCCTGCCCCACCTGCACACGCCCGCGTGTCATCACCTGTCCGGGTATGTAGGTGCTGTCAAAACCCATCACCCGCCATGGGTACAGCGGCAGTGGTTGTGCATCAGCCGCGCCCATCGCGGCTATAAAAATCATTGCTAATAGTAACTTTCTCATTGTTTATTGTTTAAAATTTTACGAAAACTTTTATTGTGCCCGGTGCTGCCGGAAATTCGATGAACACCGTAGTTGTTATTGAGCCTTCTTTATAGCTCACGGCAGGCGTGGCAACAGGTATCCATTCATCTTCCGTTACCTTCTGCCACACCACCACATCCACAGGCATTAAACCGCGATTATGAACCACCTCCAACTTTCCTGCTTCCACGCCTTCAAAATCCTTTTGAAAGTTTCGCCTCAGCACGTAATTCACCGCATCTTTTATGCGCGATAAATTTGTGTCCATCTCCTCCCACGTAAGTTCTTCGCCCTTTTCTAACCGCAAAATCAATTCTATGCTATCAAACATCTTGTTACCCTTTTCTTACATACCCATCTTTCCAATATCCCACCGCCACATATTCGCCTTGCACTATCTTATTTGTTACCTGTCCGCTTGCTACCGTTATTCCTTTCGTCTTGTATTCCGCTGCTATCGCCTGGTTCGTTTCACTCAGCTTCGGCACTTCATCTCGTATCAGCAAAATCGCACCCGGCACTGGCACATCTGTTACGGCATAGTCCGGGTTATCTTCTACCACCAAAAACGCACCGTCCATACACCCATATTCCTGTGCGCCTATATCCCATATTCCCTGCCCAAATTGCACCTCATACTTTCTCATTTCTAATAACTTGCATCCACTCCTAACCCCGTTGCTGTTATCACTATATCCTTCACTGTTTGCCCATCCTGTACCAATTGCCTGCGCGTTTCTCTTATGAACTCATCCGGGTTCTCATCATCTAAATAATCAGCCGCTCCTACTCCGGTCATCAGGTGTTGTTTGTATTCGCCCTTGTGGTTCATAATTATGCTTCGCTGATGTTGCTTTGTAGCATCGCCCACCACAAAATCACCGTTGCGCACTTGCATTCTCCTTGTTTCATAATCAATCAAATAGTCATTCATAGTTCTATCTTGGTAACGAAGCAATAATTCGCATCAGCACCTCCTCTACCTTTCTTTCAAAGTCGCTCAACGCTTCATTAGAATTATTGGCTATGCGCATCTCTATTTTTTCAATCATCTTGCCTATATTGATTACATAGCTCTTAGCACCGCCACCGCTTACTGCATTTATTCCGGCTTCTGTTTTGGCATCTTTATTACCCGGTGTTTCATTGGTTTTCAGATACTTTTCTAACAGCTTTTCCTCTTCGGTTTTCGTTTCCAACCCCTGCTTTTTCGCTGCGAACTCCGCACTGGCTTCGTCTGCGCCTTTTTTGTAAGCCACGTCAATAGCCACATATTTTTTCTTTTCGCCACCGCCCAAAAGGTTCTTGAAAAACGTAGCGATATTTTCGCCTATAGATTTAATCACCTCCCACACACCATATACTATTTTCCGCGCCCATTCAAACTTTGTCGCCAACAACACAATGCCGCCTATCACCGCTACCACGCCCGCTATAATCGCACCAATCGGGTTCATCATCATAGCGGCAGTTAGTCCATTCCACGCAACAGTCAAGCCGCCTATTACACCCGCCTGCGCTCCTTTCAGGGTAGTAAGCAAAGCGGTAGCCATTAAATCTTTCATCTGCCACATCCATGCCAGCCGCACCCACCCCTGATAAACACCCCATGCGGCTGCTGCACTTAGCACAATTGAACCGAAAACGCTCAATGTATCTTGGTTGTCTTCAATCAGTTTTTGCAGCCACGAAAACCCCGCAATGGCTTTGTCTAAACCGTAATTCATCAACTGCATTACAGGCGTTATTGCAGGCATCAGCAAATCGCCAATTATTCCGGCAACATCTTTTACTCCGGTGGTAAGCCTGTTCCATAATCCGGTGGGTGAACCGTCAATTTCTTTCAGCGTGTCGGCAAAAATTCCGCCCTTGTCGGTAGCATCCATAAATGCCTTTGTTACCATATCTACATCTATCTCTCCATCCGCCAGTTTCTTTTGCCAAAAAGCCATATCCTGACCGAATGTTTTTTGCAGCATCGCAAGCGGCTTGAATCCGCCTTCGCCCATTGATGCAAGCGTTGCCTCCGTCAGCTTGCCCTCTTTCTGCACTTTTGAAAAAGCGTCCGTCAGTATATTGAACTTACCCGCATCACCGCTTGCTACCTTGCCTATTCGCTCCATCATGGGCGCAACTTCGCCTGCATCCACTCCGGCTTCAGCTAACTTTTTACCGCCCGCCATTGCATCATCGCCATA
>CAZSEG010000199.1:556-1076 GCA_964605875.1 uncultured Chitinophagaceae bacterium | reverse complement strand
TCGCCATAAAAGCGTTTCATTTTTTTTGCGCCATTGTAAACCTCGGCTCCTGCCTTTTCGCCCATCAGCAATTTAAAATCCAACTTCTCTTTGCTGCGCTTCATCCCTTCGTTTATAGCTGCTCCGGCTGCCACACCAATAGCAATAAGCGGGTTGCGGGCAAATTGCGGCAACGAATCAAACGCATCTTTAAACCAAACCTTTGCCTTGCTGCCATTCATGGTTTGCATCTTTTGAAGCTGCTTATTCAATTGGTTGACTTCGGTATTGATGGCGCGTATTTTTTGCTCTGCTCCTGATGGAAGTAGGTCGCGATACTCTTGCAGCTTGCGAATTCTATTTGATAAATCGTTGATGGATTGCCCTGAATTGTCAACCATGCTTTTCAACTGCTTATTGCTCTCCGTCAATCTACCCAATGCAGATTTGGCACTACCGGAAGTTTGCGTAATTTTGACAAGCGGGCTGGTTAAACCATCCTGCATTTTTATCAAAAATTCAACTACGCCTGCCATGTTTT
>CAZSEG010000199.1:0-546 GCA_964605875.1 uncultured Chitinophagaceae bacterium | reverse complement strand
TTTTTCTTAACTGTTATTGTTTCGGTGGCTGCCGTTTATCATGGCATTAACCTGTTGCTGTTGCTTAAAAACTCATTGCCTACTATTGTAGTTTCAATACTCTCTGCAATCACTCTGCTCATTGCCCTGCCGTTTGTACCTTACGCATCTATCTATTCCACTTGGGGCAAAATCAATCCGGCTTACACCGTTACTTTCTTTCTTCTATACACTGCGTTTGTTGGGCTATTCGGGTTTGCATTTTGGTTTTCGTTCAGCCACTAACCTTTGCTTTTAGCTTCTTCATTCCTCACCCAAACCAACTCCTGCCATGCCATTGCCCAATCTTCATCACTTAGTTCGTCCGGGTTTATTTTCAGGTAGTAGCGCAACTGCGCGTTAATCTTCCTTATTACATCCCCCTCCTTCTTTACCTCGAACCGCTCTAAATTTTTTTTAGCACCGATTCTTTTACTTCTATCAACCCTTCCAGTTTAGAAGCTATGTTCAAAAACAATGTGTCGTTGGTTTTTATCTCCTCATCACCTTCGAGCCAGCAGGCATCTA
>CAZSEG010000198.1:0-4320 GCA_964605875.1 uncultured Chitinophagaceae bacterium | reverse complement strand
TTCAGAACCTGCTTGTGTAAAACGGAAGATATTATCAATGAAGAACAAAATATCACGTCCGCCTTGCGCATCGTTTTTGTCTCCGTCACGGAAATATTCCGCAATCGTCAAACCGGACAACGCCACACGAGCACGTGACCCTGGAGGTTCGTTCATTTGTCCGAATACCAATGTCGCTTGTGATTTTGCGAGTTCCGCAGCATCTACTTTGCTCAAATCCCAGCCGCCTTTTTCCATTGATTCTTTGAACTCTTCACCATATTTAATTACGTTTGATTCAATCATCTCACGCAACAAGTCGTTTCCTTCACGTGTTCTTTCGCCCACACCTGCAAACACTGACAAACCTGCATAAGCCTTTGCGATGTTGTTAATCAATTCCATAATCAACACCGTTTTGCCCACACCGGCACCACCGAACAAACCAATTTTACCACCTTTTGAGTATGGCTCAATCAGGTCAATAACTTTGATACCCGTAAACAACACTTCTGTAGAAGTTGACAAATCTTCGTACGGTGGCGGTTGGCGGTGAATACCGTAACCTCCTTCTTTAGAAACCGGAATCTGAATACCGTCAATTGCTTCACCAATTACGTTGAAAAGTCTTCCTTTAATAGAATCGCCAACCGGCATGGTGATAGGCGCACCCAAATCCACAACATCCATTCCCCTGCGCAAACCATCGGTAGAGTCCATCGAAATGGTACGCACCGCATCTTCACCCAAGTGCTGCTGCACTTCAAGAATTAGTTTTTGTCCGTTTTCACGAGTGATTTCCAATGCACTCATAATTTTAGGAAGAGTGGCATTATCTGCCTCAAAACTCACGTCCACTACCGGACCAATAATTTGTTTTATTTTACCAATGTTAGCCATGCTGCTATTTGATTTTTATGCTTTTAAAGCGAATTATTATTTAATACCTTTTAAAAAGGCGGTGCGAAAGTAGTGCTTTGCGTTCAATATAAAAATGAATTATTGTGGAAATGTTGATGAAGCAGCAAAAAATGCACATTAGAGTGAGTTATGAGAGAAAAATTATCAATGATGAATGGTGAATGAAATTCTCCGCGCCTCTGCGAGAAACCTAATTTTGCGTCAGCAAAAACTCCGTGTTCTCTGTGTAATCCGTGTGAAAAATTTACATAGCCAAAACAAGTTTCGGACATAGCTCACAAATTTTCTGCACGTTTGCACCGCAGAACAAAAAATGGAAAACGAAACGATTTTAATAACCGGAGCCTGCGGACAATTAGGCACTGAACTCACTCTTGCCCTTCGTCAGAAATACAGCAATGTAATTGCTTCTGACCTTAAAGAACCCAACGAAATCCTGCACAATTCGGGCGCGTTTGTAAAAGCGGATGTGCTGCACCGCGCGGGTTTGGTTGAGTTGGTGAAACAACACAACATCACTCAGATTTATCACCTTGCAGCCATACTTTCTGCCACAGGCGAAAAGCAACCTGAATTTGCATGGCGCATCAACATGAAAGGTTTGCGCAATGTGCTGGATGTAAGCGCAGAATGCGGTGTGAAAAAGGTTTTCTTTCCGTCCACCATTGCAGTGTTTGGACCTACCACGCCCAAGCAAAACACACCGCAGCATACAGTTATGGAACCAAGTACAATTTACGGTATCAGCAAGCAGGCAGGTGAGCTTTGGTGCAAATGGTACTTTGAGAAAAAAGGATTGGACGTGCGCAGCGTGCGCTACCCTGGTTTAATCAGTTACAAAACAAAAGCAGGTGGCGGCACTACAGATTATGCCGTTGATATTTTCTTTGAAGCAGTTGAAAACAAAAAATACACCTGCTTTTTGAAAGCCGATACCACTTTGCCTATGATGTATATGCCCGATGCGGTGCGCGGAACCATTGAACTGATGGAAGCTGCGGCAGAAAAGATAACTGTGCGTACAGGCTATAATTTTTCGGGCATGAGCTTTTCGCCTGCCGAGTTAGCTGCTGCCATTCAAAAGGAAATTCCTGAATTTGAAATTGACTACAATCCTGACTTTCGCCAACAAATTGCAGAAAGCTGGTCGGAAAGTATTGATGATTCCTTTGCAAGAAAAGACTGGAACTGGCAACCGCAATTCACCATAGAAACTATGGTGAAAGACATGCTTGAAAACATCGCTGCAAAAGTGAATTAATGCGAGTTATGAATTAGTTGTTCCGCTTATGTTACAACCATAAAATTGTAACCACATAGAAACATAGTTGGCTGCAATACAAAAGCGAGCTATGTCCAAAACTTGTTTTGGCTATGTAAACTTCAGTCTTTTTGATTGCACGCAGAGTAGAGGAGTACACAGAGTGTTTGCTTGCGCAAACAAATTCCCCAATTCGTAACACTATGTATCTATGTGGTTAAATAAAGTATTTGGCTGTTTTTTAATCCACGAATCACGTTAATTAAGCCACTGCATCTTCCATAGCTGTGTTGCGGCTATGCTCTAAAATGATGTTGATGCTTGTCTGGCTTGGCTTCATTTTGAAGCTGTCCAAAATCTCCTGCATGTCAACAATGGCTTGAAATTCTTTGGCAATTTGCTCGTTGCATTCGATTTGAGCATTTACTTGTTGTGATATGCCTGTCGGTAATTCTCCGTAGGCAGCAAGCAATAAATGATTTGGTGTAAAAGTTTGTTTCATGATACTACATTTTTGTTTTGTTGTAGTATAACGCAAATACGTTTCATTTATTATGCAACCCTGAAAAAATTATTGCTTAATGTTTATTTGCCAATTGACCGCAGGCTGCATCAATATCTTTTCCGCGACTTCTGCGCACTGCAACTTCAATATTGTGCTTACGCAAATGAGCAACAAAAGCATCGCGCTTTTCGGCTTTTGCCTTCTTCAACGTTACGCCTTCCACGTTATTGTATTCAATCAGATTTATAAATGCCGGAACCTGTTTGTAGAGTTTGATAAGATTATCGGCATCTTCAATGCTGTCGTTAAAGCCATCAAAAAGGATGTATTCAAACGTGATTTTATTACCCGTTTTTTCGTAGAAATAATTCAGCGCGGCAATTACATCTTCCAGCTTATTGCTCTTGTTGATGTCCATGATGGTTTCGCGCTTATCGTTGGTGGGCGCGTGCAGCGAAAGCGCAAGATTAAACTTCACGCCTTCATCAGCCATGCGCCTGATGCCGCGCTCAATGCCTGATGTAGAAACCGTTACCCTGCGCGCTGCCATATTCAAACCTTCGGGCGAAGTGATATAACGAATGCTTTGCATCACATTATCGTAATTCAGCAAAGGCTCGCCCATGCCCATGTAAACGATATTGGTAAGCCCTTTGCCGTTATGCGCTTTGGCATGTTGATTGAGTAAATAAATCTGGTCGTAAATCTCTGAGGCTTCCAAGTTACGTTCGCGCTTGAGAAAGCCTGTGGCGCAAAAGGAACAACTTAGCGAACAACCCACCTGCGATGAAACACAAGCCGTACTTCGCTCATCATCGGGAATCATCACACCTTCCACTACTCTGTTATCATGCAAAGCCATAGCGATTTTCACCGTGCCGTCTTTGCTCTTTTGCACAATGGATTCTTCAACCAGAAAAAAAGAAAATTGCGCTTTCAGCTTTTCGCGCAACGGTTTGGAAAGATTGGTCATTTCATCAAAACCGCGCACACTTTTTTGCCACAGCCATTCATGTATCTGCTTGGCGCGAAACTTAGGCTCACCCATCGCAACCAAGGCTTCGGTAATTTCTGCCAACGATAAGCTGCGGATGTCTTTCATTTATTTTGATTTTCGACTGTTCGATGTGCGATAATGCGATTTGCAATTCACAACTGTTTAACGGTCTCAGGCTTTGCGTTCGGGCGGACTTTTTAGCACCAACCTTGATACGAAGAACCGCACTTCAAATATGCACAAAACTTTCTTACGAAGCACTTCACCGCGCCTGACGCAAAACCGATATTGGCGGATGCAATACTTTTAACTTAGGTGTTTTGATTAGTGTTTGTCAACTCTACTACTTTGTCAAAATTTAAGTCGGAATATTCTATGGGATGAGAAATGATACTCATCGCCTTTATCGTGCGGTAATCTTCTTCTGTTATCTCGTAAGAAGTAGTTGCTTTATTAAAGTATTTTACCTGACTTACTCCTTCATAGTTCTTGTATGAAATTTTAATCAATGTAAATATTGAGATGGAATATATGTGTTCTGAATTACTTTGCTTTATCGTTTCAAAATAGAGGTCTGTAAACCTGAGATTATTTTTAAAGTCATACCGAGTTTCAAGTGTCCCTTTCTGATTTGTTTTACTACCCATAAAGGAACCA
>CAZSEG010000197.1:3749-4391 GCA_964605875.1 uncultured Chitinophagaceae bacterium | reverse complement strand
GCGCTACCTGTGTTGCGCCATCGTGTTTTCAAAAACTACAAAGCCGAAGCGGAGGGATTGACGATAGAAAAGTTGATTGGGGATTTATTATGAGTTGAAAGGTGGGAGTTGAGGGGTGAGAGGCTACAGCAGATGATACAATAAACTGAATGAAAATAATAGCTTGGAATTGCAATATGGCTTTCCGTAACAAAGCGGAATTTATTCTGAAAGAACAGCCGGACATTCTGATTGTGCCTGAATGTGAAAACCAACAGCGACTTACATTTGGACTTTACACAAAACAACCAACTGACATCTTTTGGTATGGCGACAATCCACATAAAGGAATTGGAGTTTTTTCATATAGCGACTTCAAAATTAAACTGCTCGACATTCATAACCCAAGTTTTAAATACGTTTTGCCATTATCGGTTTACAATGACAAAATCAACTTGACAATTTTTGCAATATGGTCGCAGAAACCGGAGCGCAACGACAACTATACTGAACAAGTTTGGAACGCAGTTCATTTTTACAGCGATTTGTTAGATGAAGAAAATGTAATGCTTGCAGGTGATTTTAACAGCAATACAATTTGGGACAAACCAAAACGAGTTTCAAACCATTCAAATCTTGTTGATTTTTTGAAGAACAAAAATA
>CAZSEG010000197.1:0-3739 GCA_964605875.1 uncultured Chitinophagaceae bacterium | reverse complement strand
TTTAAGCGCCTATCATTATTTTCATAAACAAAATCAAGGACAAGAAAAAGATAAGACGCTTTTTATGCAAAGAAAAATTGACCGGGCTTATCACATTGACTATTGTTTTGCATCTTCAAACCTTATTGACAAATTGAAAAATGTTGAAGTTGGCGCTTACGAAACATGGACGAAACACAGCGACCATAAACCATTAATAGTAACACTCGACTTATTAGGATAACTTTCAATAATAAATAACCAACAATAAATAATCAATCGCCTTGCTTTCCATTGATGATAAATTAGTGAGTTTGGATGTGGTGGAGGAGCAGTTTGTTTGCGACCTTACCGCCTGCAAAGGTGCGTGTTGCGTGTATGGCGATTACGGTGCGCCATTAGAAGAAAGTGAGTTGGAAATTCTCAATGATATTTACGAGCAGGTGAAGCCTTATCTTACAAAAGAAGGCATCGAATCGGTGGAAGAAGAAGGCAAATACGTTTTTAATGAAGAAACCGAAAAGTACGCCACACCGCTGCGTTCGGATGGGGCTTGCGCCTATACGGTTTTTGAAAATGGTATAGCACTGTGTGGCATAGAAAAAGCATGGAAAGACGGGAAAATTGATTTTCAAAAACCTATTTCATGTCATTTATACCCCATTCGCGTTACGCAACACAGGCACTACGAAGCCGTGAATTATGAGCGGTGGAACATCTGCAAAGCCGCCTGCAAAAACGGCAATAAATTAAAAGTTCCTGTATATCGTTTTTTAAAGGATGCTATTGTAAGAAAATACGGCATGGATTTTTACAACGTGCTGGATAAATTTCATGCGCAGCAGGAAAATTGGTAGGAATATACTATACCAAAACAACTTATGCACATCCCCTAACTCTTGAATTATCAATTTTATCTATTTTCCGCACCTGCTTGAAAATCTAAGAGCAAAGTAACAGGAGCATGAAGCGAATTTTACGTTTAAAATTTTGTGTTGTTGTAGTATTGCTGTGCATTGTTTTTACACAGTTAAGAGCGCAGGAATTTACCACAGAAGGTAAAGAATTTTGGTTTGGCTTTTTAGAAAACACGCTCGGTTCTCCGCCCGATACTTTATTGATTTCCATGAGTTCGCGGTTTGCTTCTACGGCTACCGTTTCTATTCCGCTAAACGGCTGGACTCAAACTGTCAACATTGCTCCAAATACATCTGTAACCATTGGTATTCCCCGCAATTTGGCGATGGCATCGGGCTGCGGCACAAAAAGCCCGATGGGTTGCCGCATTGTTGCCACCGAAAAAGTCAGTGCTTATGCTTTGAACTTTCAGGGCTATTCTGCCGATGCCTCTTTATTGATTCCTAACCCTACATTGGGCGATAAATATTACCTGAGTACTTACCGTGAAAATTACAGCAATTCGCGGCAGACACAAATGCTGATTGTGGCGGCATATCCGAATACAACAGTTGAAATTGTGCCTACTGTTGCCACAAGCTGTGGCAATGGCGCGGGCGTTCCTTTTCAGATTTCATTGAATCCGGGAGAAGTTTATTTTCTGGAATCGGCAGGAGATTTAACCGGCACGTATGTGCGCTCGGTAGATGTTGGTCAGGGCTGTAAAAAGTTTGTTTTGTTTTCGGGCAGTTTTTGCACTGCAATCGGCAACCAGTGTTGCTGCGACCATTTGTATGATGTGAACTTCTACACCGATTCGTGGGGGCAAAATTATATTCTGCCCAATATAGCAACGCGCAAAACAACAAGGTTTCGGGCAGTGGCGCATACAAACGGCACGCAGGTTTCCGTGAACGGAGGTCCCGCTCAAAACATCAATGCGGGCGGTTATTACCAGTTTGATTTAACGGCACACGGAAGCCTTTCTTCCAATAATCCTGTTGAAGTAATGCAACTGAGCATGAGCGGAGAGTTTGATAACGTAACCAACTCCGACCCTTTTATGATAAACCTCGGACCTAATGAACAAACCTTGAATGAAATAACTTTTAATACGCTTTTCAATTCGGGAAACAACCCGCAGTATCATGTTTCAATCGTTACAAAAACAAACGCTACCGCGCTGCTTACGTTGGATGGCGGTGCAGTTGGCGGATTTGCTCCCGTGGCTTCCAATCCGGCATATTCTGTTACGAATGTAAATGTTGCATTCGGCAGTCACACAATCCGCAGCGACAGTGGTTTTCTGGCATACATTTATGAATATGCCAACTTTGAATCTTTCGGTTATTCGGCAGGCGCAAATCTTTCTAATTTGTTTGCGCGGTTTACTTATGCTTCGGCAAGTTTCGATACCATATTTTGCCCAGGCGATACGGTATTGTTTGAAGGCATTGGCGACCCTTCGATTATTTCTTATGAATGGGATTTTGGCGATGGAGCTACGGCAATAGGCAAGTTCCCGAAACATACTTACGACAGCTTGGGAAGATATAACGTGAAAATGATTATTCTTCGCCAAAATTCTTGCGATAAAGATACGATTCCTGGTGCTGTAAACATTGTTGGTCCAACAGTTGTTCAAGTACCGGATGATACAATTTGTATCGGCAATTCATTAACCATTACAACCAATCCGAGCGCGCCCACCGATACCGTGAAATGGAGTACCGGAGCAACCGGAAACAGCATAACGGTTACGCCTTCGGCAACAACTTCTTATTACGTTTATGCAACATCAAATAAATGTCCGGGGTTGCGCGATACTTTTACCGTTTATGTAAATGACCCTAAGGTGAACTTCACTACATCACCTGTTTGTTTTGGAAATCCGATACAATTCAATCCAAGTGTGCAGGCAAATAATTTAGAATTTATCAGTTGGAATTTTGGGGACGGCAACACCATAAGTTACACTTCCGCAATTTTGAATTACACAGAGCATACCTACGCAAATCCGGGAACTTATCAGGTAACGCTTGCCATAATTGACAGCGTTGGTTGCCGCGATACTATCGTAAGACCTATTGATGTTTTTCCTTTAATACAATCAGATTTTAATGTAAATGATGTGTGCTTTAACGGCACTGTTTCTGTGCTGAACAATTCAACTATTGTCAGCGGAAATATAAACTCTCAATGGGATTGGGGCGATGGAACTGCTGTTGATACGGCATTTTCGCCAACCCATATTTATGCCGATACCGGAACCTATTCCATTACATATATTGCCGTTTCGGATAGCGGCTGCACGGATACTTTAATAAAACCGGTCAGGGTATTTCCACTTTCCGTTGCAGATTTTGAAGCATCGGATACTTGTGTCGGAAATACGATTGCTTTCATAAATAATTCAACTGTTCCAACAGGCTCAACTTACCAATGGGATTTTGGAGACGGGCAGCAAAGCGCAAACCCAAATCCGACTCACACTTATCTGTCGTCCGACACTTTTATTGTTACGCTTGTTACAATCACAACACAAGGTTGTAACGATACGGTTTCAAAACCTGTGATTGTATTTCCTAAACCCAATGTTGCGTTTGTATCTGACAGCGCGTGTTTGGGCGATTCGGTATTTTTCAACAACACGAGCAACATTCAATGGGGAACATATTCTATTGACTGGAGTTTTGGCGATGGCAGTGTTTCAACCGATGTAAGTCCTTCGTATTTGTATGCCGATACAGGAAATTATTCCGTGAAACTGATGTTGATTTCGGATAATAATTGTGCGGATTCTGTTACGAAAATTGCACGTATTCATCCAAATCCTGTGGCGGCATTTACGGTGAATGATGTT
>CAZSEG010000196.1:4163-4625 GCA_964605875.1 uncultured Chitinophagaceae bacterium | reverse complement strand
CATATACCCTGTAATTAGTATTTCCTGCGGGTGATGCAACTGTGATGGCACAAGTATCGCACGATAAACCTGCGGAAGGAAACCATCTGAAACGGGTTGCATTACTCGTAGCTGTAAGCTGAATGCTTCCACCGGAACATAGTGTTGCATTAGCAGGATAAACTCCAATTGTTGGTTTTTTATTTCTTGTAACAACTACCTGATCCGTTTTCACACAGCCATCAGTATATGTTACCGAAAAAGTATAGATAGTAGTTTGAAGCGGATTTACATTCCATGTCTGCCCGTTTTGGGTATTTATTCCATCGCTCCAAACATAACTTTGTACATTGCCCGAAGGCGCAGTTGTAGAACCCGAAAGTGTTGTGGAAACACCCGGACAAAGGATCACATCAGGTCCGGCATTGGCAGGCGGCTGCGGACATGGCAATACAATTATGGTAAATGAACGTGTTCCCTGTC
>CAZSEG010000196.1:0-4153 GCA_964605875.1 uncultured Chitinophagaceae bacterium | reverse complement strand
TCCTGTAATAGGGCAGTTATTGTCTTTTACCGTTACCGTAAAAATGTGTGTACCTGTATCAGCCTGAGTAGTTTGCCAACAAAAAGTACCAACAGGTCGCGTTCCTGTAGTAGTAGTAAATGTTCCTGCCGGAATAGAATTATTCCACGTCATAGATACAGCATCATTGGCATCATTATCAGCACTATTCATGTTGATACATACATTTTGCCCTGCATAAATCGTTTCAGTTGTGGTTGAGCCTCCATTTATTCCCGAAACTGTTGGGTTCTGATTACTGCAATTAATAACTGTATATTGAATATCTCTCACAATTGTACTTATCAATTGCCCGTTCCGATACTCTTTTACCTGAACTGCAATAACCGACACCTCCAATTTAGTAGGTGTAAAGTTAACATCACCATTCGATGGATTTATTGTGATGCCACTTTGCGTGGTAAGTGGGTTATTTACATTAAAACCACCTGCGTAAGAAACATTGCCTGTAGATTGCTGAGGAATAGCAAATGAAAATGCCAGAGAATCCCCATCTAAATCTGTACCGCCCGGGTTAAAACTTACAGGCTGATTGATACAGGTAAATGGGACAGGCGGCACTGAAAATATTGGCGAACTATTACAAGGAGAGAGAGTGTTATCAATGGTTGTTATCACCGCCATATCTTGGTTGCCCGGTCCCGAAAGCGTATTGATGGCATTGTTTCTGCAACAGTTGCTCCAACCAAAAACCCAATCGTTTCCGCAGCCCGGGGGCAATGTTACTATGCCTTGATATACCCACTCCTGAACACCGTAAGGCAGGTTTCCCCCTCCGCAAATTGAAGATTGACCCGGACAAGTTGGTGTAATATCTATCGGGTAGCCACTTACTAATTGAAGTGTAACAGAACTGTTTACACCACATTGTGTTGAACGATATGGAATTGGATGCGCATTACCCGCACTCACCCCCCTGCAATCGCGATATACTTTTAATGTTAACCGATATTGACCGGAACCAATACACTCGTAGGTTAAATCCGCGCCCATTAAGTGCGTTGCATCCGCATCTTTAAACGCAAGCAATAAAATGAATGAAATGATGAGGGAGAGTAGATTTTTTTTCATTTATTACGATACAAAACTTTCCTGTTTAATAATACCTTGTTAATGTGGAGATGAAATAAAGTGATTAAAAGTTGCGAGTAAAATAAAAATATCATTACTAAATAACAAAGCCGAATGTTGATTATGAATCCGTAATACTAAAAATACTTTGCCGTTTTTTGAAAACTATTTCTGCTTGATTTTTACATTCTGAAAACTTTGCCTGATTTATTTTTGATAAACATGATACTCGTTACAAAATTTGTTCCTTATTCTGCAATGGCTTTGTATCCATTTATTTTAATCAAAGAGAAGAAACTGAAAGATAATTCCGTACTTATCAACCACGAAAAAATTCATCACCGCCAACAATTAGAACTGCTGATTATTCCGTTTTATATTCTTTATTTCATGAACTATTTAGTAAATGTAGTTCGCTACAAAAATCATTTTACAGCTTACAAGGAAATTATATTTGAGCGCGAAGCATTTGCAATGGACGAAAATTTAGAATATTTGAAGCAGCGAAAGTTTTTCGCTTTCTTAAAGTTTTACAATCCCAAACAAAGATAAATGGCAAAAGAATCGGGCATAAATTTTGAATCGTTAAGCGCATCCATTAAAGCAAGACAGTTTGTGCCGCTGTATTGCTTTTGCGGTGAAGAAGATTACTTTATTGATGTATTGACGGAGTTGATTGAGCAGTATGTTTTAAACGACATGGAAAAGGCATTCAACCAAACTGTTGTTTATGGAAAAGATTCCAATGCAAGGCAGATTGTGGAAGCATCCATGCGCCCGCCAATGATGGCTGAAAAACAACTGGTGATTGTGAAAGAAGCGCAAGGTTTGGAACTGCGCAAAGAAGAAGACCAAACACTTTTACTGAACTATTTTAAAAAGCCAAGTCAAAGTACGGTGCTTGTTTTTGCATTCAAACACGGCACACCCGACAAGCGAAAATCTCTTTGGAAAGAATTAGCAAAAAGCACCGGATTTTTTGAATCGAAACCACTTTATGAAAATCAGATTGGCGCGTTCATCAAACGCAGCATAGCCGAAAAGAAATTTAAAATAGAAGATGCGGCTGTAGAGCTTTTAGTAGAAAGCACAGGCACTGAACTAAGCAAAGTAATCAACGAAATCGGCAAACTGATTATCAGCAAACAAGCCGGAGCAACCATCACCGTGCAGGACATTGAGCGCGAAGTCGGCATCTCGCGCGAGTTCAGCGCATTTGAACTGAATAATGCTTTTGCTAAAAAAGATGTTACAAAAATCTACCGAATTGCACACATCATGTCAGGCTCTAAAAGCAATCCGTTTGTAGTAACCGTTGCCACACTTTTCGGTTTCTTTTCAAAAATTTATTTAGCTCATGCCAATGCACAAAGCGATGATAAAACGCTTGCAGCTTTGCTGAAAGTAAGTCCGTTTTTTGTGAAAGATTATCGCGATGCCGTGCGGAATTATTCGTTTGAGCAAACCAAACACATCCTTCATCTTTTAGCAGAATATGACCTGCGCGGCAAAGGCGTGAACGGCACGGGAAATGTAAACGAAGGCGAACTGCTGAAAGAAATGGTTTATCGAATCCTTCACGAACATCCGCAGGATGTTTTGGTGGAAGGATAATACAAGGCGCAAGCCAAGTACAGAGAGGAGAGGAGTTTGAATAGAAAATATTTTGTGTTCTTTGTGCCTTCACTGGATAATACGCTTCAGTTAAAATAACTGTAAACTTTGTAGTTTCGCTGCTCGTTTTTCAGTAAATGATAAAAGACTGGTGGAATAGTTTTATTGCGCAGCCGCAAAACAAAAGGCAAAATTCCCTTGCCAAACAAAATGATATAGCAAACGGAATTGCGCTGCTGGTGGCAGAAGTGTTGCGCAGCCGCAATACCTTTTCCGATGCCGAAGAACAGCTTGCAGCCGTGTTTTTTAAACAGCATTTTGCCACCTTAAACACCAATAAATTACTCGATTCCATTCGCGGTTATTTCACCATCGGTTCGCGCCCCATGCTGCGCATCAGTTGCCGCCAACTGTTGAATGATGTAGATGAAACATCACATAAATTGATACTGAAATTTTTGTTGGGCGTGGCTGCCGGCAACACATTTATCCACGCCCGCGAAATGCGCACTATCCACAGAATAGCAACCTATCTGAATATTGCAGACGATGATTTTACGGAAATCAAAAATGAATTTGTAAGCAAAAACAATCCATATTATGTGCTTGGTGTTAGCGAAACCGCCACGCTCAGTGAAGTGAAAAAGGCTTACAGAATTAAAATCCTGAAACATCATCCCGACAAAAGAGATACTTCAAAATCCGAACAGGAAGCAACAAAAGAATTTCTCAAAATTCAACACGCCTACAGGATGATTGCATCGGTATAACAAAGCCAAGTATTTGATACATCTTCTATAAAAAGGAAATCAACTGCGTTTTCACCAATTGCGGATTTACCTTTTCGATTGGATGCAATGTGTTTTCAAACAAATGAAATTTACCGTGCGGCAACATCAGTGCGGTATGTTCGGTTTCATCGCGTGTTACCATAGTATCGCCATCGCCAAGACTAAGCACAACGGGTTGTTGAATTTGGTGAAAATCCTCTGATGTAATGTGATGCTGCGCCAGATTGTGCATCATATCGGCAGTGTTTATTACTAAAGTCTTCCAGTTGCTGCCGTGCATAGATTCTAAATATCTGGTATAAGCCGGAACCTTTGCTTCCATCTTTTCGGGCGTTAAAAATTTAGTTTCTTTTTCCACGGTTTCGGTCGTCCAGTTAATTTTTGTGCCAAGCGTAAAAACCTTTTCAATCAAATGTGGCTGATGGCGCGCAAGCCAGAGCGCAACATAACCGCCCATGCTGTAACCAAACACCGGAACAGGGTCAATAATTTGCTCGCGCAAAAATCCGGCAAGGTCGTTTGCCAAAGTGTTGATGGTGAAAGGATGTTGTATAGCTGCTTTGCGCCCGTGGCTGCCAAAGGTGTAATTCATCACCTCGTATTCGTTTGCCAGCAAATCGCTTAATGGCATCAATTGC
>CAZSEG010000195.1:0-4682 GCA_964605875.1 uncultured Chitinophagaceae bacterium | reverse complement strand
AAAAATTAGTGGAAATTTATCAGCAAATAGAAAAGACATTAGAAGAAAAATAAACTGCACATCCCCGCGCGAGTTATTATGCTTCACACTTTTTGGTGAAAGCTATTCACAAACATGCTTTTCTTCGCTGCATGAAATATTTTTCTTTTTTCCTCTTCCTTTTTTCTTCTGCTTTCCTTTTTTCTCAGCCTGCAAACACTGCTGTCGGCAAAGCATTTGAGGCTTCGCTGCTTCCACAGGATGCTTACGTGTTTTATGTGATTGGCGACTGGGGCAGAAAAGGAAAATATAATCAGCGCGATGTGGCGGAGGCGATGAACAAAACGGCTGCGGTTGCCAAGCCAAAATTTATTGCTTCTACGGGCGATAACTTTTATTTTTTGGGTGTGAAAAATTCGAGAGATAAATTGTTTAAGCAATCATTTGAAGACATATACACAGGAGAAAATATTAAGGATGTGGACTGGTATGTTGCGTTGGGGAATCACGACCATTACGGCAATGAAGAAGCGCAAATTGAGTATTCGAGCGTGAACCCGAAATGGAAATTGCCCGCGTATTATCACGGCTACGAAACAAAGGTGGATGGCGGTAATTCCATGAGTTTGTATTTCATAAATACCGAGCCTTTGGTAAATCTGAATACTAAAACCAGCGAGAAGCAATGGAACTGGTTGGATAGTTCTTTGAACGCTTCAACATCAAAATGGAAATTTGTTGTCGGGCATCATCCCGTGTATTCTTCAAACCATTCGCATGGCGATTCAAAAGCATTGATTGAAAGGTTAAAGCCGATGCTGGAAAAATACAAAGTGCCTGCTTATTACTGCGGACACGACCACGACTTGCAACATCAGCAACCGCAAGGCAGCAAGGTGGACTATTTTGTTTCGGGAGCGGGTTCAAAGTTGCGTCCGTCTTCATCTTACGAGCATACAAAATTTGCGGAAAGCATTTCGGGTTTTGCGTTGGTGGCAGTTGCAGGAAATACCATGAGCACTTATTTTATTGATAAGAAGGGCGTGGTGGTTTATGCTTATTCAAAAACTATTGAATAGGATGTTTACGAAGTCTGACCAAGGTCAGACCAAGTACCTTTCACCATTCTGTTCTTCTCAAAAACATCTTTTCTTACTTCCACATTTTTGAAGTTTTGAGCCTCAAGTAATTGAGCAACTTCTGTTGTTTTTTCTGTGTGCGTTTCAAAAAATAATTTTCCGTTTTTGTTAAAATGTTTTGTTGCAAGCAAGGTAATTCTTTCATAAAAAATTAAAGCCTGCGAAGCAGGTGTAAACAATGCCTGCGCAGGTTCAAAATCGGCAACGTGTTTTGCTAAGGTTTGTTTTTCGTTCAATGGAATGTATGGCGGATTGCTGACAATAATATCATACTGTGCAGGAAGATTTTCCAACAAAACATCCAAGCGGAAAAAGTTGATTTCAGTTTCATTTTGTAAAGCATTTTCTGTTGCGGTATAAAGTGCATCGGCACAAATATCACAGGCAGAAACCTCTGCATTGGGCAATAACTTTTTCAAAGCAATAGCAATGCAGCCCGAACCTGTGCCAATGTCTAAAATTGAACCGCTGAAATCATTGCCCACTACTTCAACTATCCATCCTACCAAATCTTCTGTTTCGGGTCGCGGAATTAAAACATGAGGATTGACTTTGAATTTCATGTCCATGAAATCGGCTTCACCCAAAATGTATTGAACGGGTTCGTGGTTCAATAAGCGTTCAAGATATTTTTCTAAAACTTCTTGCTGATGCGTGGTGAGCAAAAGATATTTATTCATTTCCAAACGTAGCGCATTCAACCGCAATTCTTTCTCCAAAACCATTTTGACGATGGTCCGCGCTTCTGCTGAATCATAAATTTTTATGAGTGTAGATTTGTAGCGTTGAATAATATCGGCAATGGTCATGCTATCTGTTTTTCCAATATCCCGGTTTGCGCTTGTGATGCGCTAATGCAACAACTATTATTTCGGTTTCCTTAATCTCAAAAATCAATTTGTAAGGAAAGCGATGCAGATTAACTTTGCGAAAACCATGCGATAAATTTTGACTCAAAAATGGATTGTGTTGAATTTTCGATAAAGCCTCTTTAAATCTAAATACCAAATCATTTGCCAGCTCAACATGTATTTGATTATACCAAGTAAATGCAATATCCAAATCCTCTAACGCACCATCAAGCAGGGTAAGTTTATACGCCATACTTCTTCTTAATAATCTGGTTTACTTCTTCCAAACTTTTGCCCGATGCGGGGTTGCTTCTATACGTTTCGAGCCTTTCATTCAACACAGATAAGTCTTCTTGCGTAAGCGCATCGTCCTCTTCTTCCGTAGTTTCAACAATATCTTGAAAACGGGTTGAGTGCAAAATACTTTTCAGCAACTCTGCATCTTCATCGCTTGCAAGCCTCACAGTTATTGTCTTCATAAAACAAGTTTTTCCAAAAATAGAAAATAGTTGCGCAAACATTTGAATACTTAATACAACTTTACCCCGTGCTTACTCACGAATATTTCATGCAACGTTGCATACAGCTTGCGCAAAACGGATTGGGTTTTGTTGCTCCAAACCCTTTGGTGGGTGCGGTGCTGGTGCATGATGAAAAAATTATTGGCGAAGGCTGGCATCAGGAATTTGGCAAAGCACATGCAGAAGTAAATTGCATAGCATCGGTCAAAGAAGAAGATAAGCACTTAATTGCCGAAAGCAGTTTGTATGTAAGTCTTGAGCCTTGCAATCACTCTGGAAAAACGCCTCCGTGCAGTGATTTGATTTTACAGTATGGCATTAAAAAAGTAGTGATTGGCAGCAGCGACCCAAACCCGATTGTTGCGGGCAGAGGAATTAAAAAATTGCGCGATGCGGGAGTAGAAGTGATTGAAAACATTCTGAAAAAAGATTGTGATGAATTGAACAAACGCTTCTTTACTTTTCATCAAAAAAATCGTCCGTACATCATTTTAAAAATCGCACAGTCGGCAGATGGTTTTATGGCTCCTGCCGAAGCAAAACAGATTTGGCTGACGAATGATTTATCGAAACGTTTGTCGCATCGCTGGCGGACGCAAGAACAGGCAATTTTGGTTGGCATAAATACCGCTTTAATTGATAATCCTTCGCTTACAACAAGATTGTGGGAAGGAAAAAATCCAACCCGAATTTTGATTGACAAAAGCAATCGCGTTCCACTTTCACAAAATATTTTTTCGGTTTATGCAAATACGATTGTAGTGAATGAAAGCAGGGAAGATACAAGCGAAAATATTGCCTGGGCAAAAGCTGATTTCAGCAAAAATTTACCCGAACAGATTTTGAAAATATTGAGTGAAAAAAATATTCAATCGCTGATTGTGGAAGGTGGCGTATTCACCATTCAACAATTCATTGATGTGAATTTATGGGACGAAGCAAGGATTATTACTGCTCCTTTGAAACTGAATGCGGGAATGCGTTCGCCTGAGTTTTCGGGAACTTTGCAAGAATCATTTTCTTTAATGGAAGATAAAGTCGAAATTTGGCGAAACGTTTAATACACCATTAGTATAAAAATTACATCTTGTTTTTTGTGAAGCATTTCATCTTGCTGTTATTTCCTGTTTTTCTTTTTGCTCAAAAAAATGAGGAACAAATTAGTTCATCGCATTTGCTGAATAACAGAAAATGTAATTCAAGTTTCATTCCTTTTTATGCAGGAGGCGAAAGTGTTGAGCTGATTCAACGCAAATTATCTGAAGTAATTCCTGCATTGAAAGAAAGTAATTCAACTTTAGTTTTTGAAAATATACAGGAAAGTTTAGCAGGAAAACATTACAGCTTTCACCAACGAGTAAATGGTTTGGAAGTCTATCAATCTCAAATAAAAGCGAACACAGATGGCAAAGGAATGATGCTTTCGTTTTTTGATAACAGTGTTCACCTACCAACCTTTGAATTTGAAAAACTAAAGGCTGTTGAATCGCTTTTGCATATCAAAAACTTTGTTGGCGAAAGAAAAATTGCAACGCAAAAAGAGCAATGGGTTGTGGTTGAAGAAAACTCTTTGCGTAATGCTTATGTGTTGGAAGTTGAAGGCGCGCACGGAAGCTGGCATGAAATAATTGCCGACAATCAAAACATCATTTACGAGCGCGACATGAATATGTATTTCGCTGCGCCCGATACAACCGTTAAAGGCTATGTGTTTTTACCCGACCCGCTCACTACTTCGGGAAAAACCTACGGAGGAATTTATGTGGACAGCAACGACATGGATTTGCTGTGGTTGAGAAACGAAAGAAAGCAAGTGGACTTTACTGCAGATTACGACAACGGTACTTTCTACCTGCGCAATTCTTTTGTGCGCATTGCAGATTATGACTTGCCCACAACGGCAAATACAACCAGCAATCTTCCCGAGTTTTATTACACACGAAATGAAAGCGGATTTGAAGACGTGAGCATTATGTATCACATTTCAGAGATTGGTAAGTATGTAAAACTTATGGGCTTTAACTGTGCAAATAATTTAATTGAAGCAGACGGACACGCTGCAAACGGACAAGACAATTCTTACTTTGCTTACAACTACAATCCTATGCGTTTGTACTTTGGCACGGGCGGTGTGGATGATGCCGAAGATGCCGATGTTTGTGTGCATGAATATTCGCATTTTCTTTCTTACA
>CAZSEG010000194.1:0-4684 GCA_964605875.1 uncultured Chitinophagaceae bacterium | reverse complement strand
CAATAGGGTGCAACGCCTTACACCCTACCACATTGCTAACCCAAACAAAGGCAACAAATGCCCAACAGAAAAAAATTGATATGTTTTTCATTTCAAAAATTTCACTTCGTTATGCAAAAAAAGATGCGCTTCGCTCCACCGCCTGCGCTGCAATCCTTTCAACACCTTGCCGCCACTTTTCACCCACAGCTTAAATGATTCTGCCGCCATCGCTTTGTTGCCTGCGTTAAAGAATCGCAGCACGCTTGACGTGCAAAATTTACCGATGCCGATGTTGTAAGCCAGCGATGCCATTGCGCCCAATTCATGCGTGGCTGCATGGCGTTTCAGATGTTCGCGCACCTGCGCTTCCACGCGGCTGTAATCTTCCTGCAACATCACATCCGCTTCCGCTTCGGTAAGTGCCGGATACAGTTCATAAGCGCGTTGCTTGCCTTCCGCGCCTTTCAGGTATTTGCCCGTTGCGGTGGCAATCACCGCGCGTCCCCATCCAACCGGCCACACATCGGCAGGGCAAAGTTTAGGCTGCAACCCAATGGCACTTAAATCGCCATCGTGCAGCGATTCAAAGTGTTTAATTATCGTTATTGCCTTTTCCATTGTCCTTACCTTTTTTAAAAATCCTATCCGCCAAATACCTTGTTACTACTTCCTTGCCGAGCGTTACCATTGCGCCTCCTACAAACGAGAACACTATCATATCTAACCACTCTGCACCTACGGTTACTTTGCTGAGCATGGTGAGCAACGCGCCACCCCAAAAAACCACTACTCGTTCTAAAATCGCCTCGTTCGTCATGCTTGCTTTTGTGCTACTCGCGGGCGGCTGTTCACTGCCGCCCGCTTTCGCTTCCCTCTAATTGAATTTTAAGTTCAATAAGTTGCTTATCCGTTGTCCTGCACCAATGCAACCAAACCAAGGTTGTCTGCTCTGCGTCTGCGTCCGCCAAAGCGCAACAGGGCAGAATACACATCACCGAAGTATTCGGCTCTGTCAGGGTTCTCAAAGAATTTCACCTCTCCAAGTGCGCGGGCTACCGCGTTCTTTTGCCAGCAGAATGACACATCATGTGTGGTGTCCTCAATCTCAGCACCGTAAGGATTGATAATTACACCACCATTATCATTAGCGGCAGCTACGAAGCTGCGCGACATAATGTTGAAGCCATACAGCCTGCCTATGATACCTTCTTTGGCATCAGCGTATTGCGAAAAGTCGCGGTATTGGGTGTTGCTCAGGCTCTCAAACAATTGGTCGCCCATATCGGCACTCAACAAAGCATATCTATCTTCGGCAGGCACGTTTTGTTTGTTCATTATCTTTTGCGCCCTGCGCAAATCGCCATGCACTAAAACTTTACGATTGCCTGTGGCTCCGTCCAAAATTTCAGTTGTATTACCGCCTGTAGTTCTTACTATGGAAGTAGCAGGAACATCCACCAACCACTTGTAAATAGCATCGCCTGCCACATCTTCTACAAGTGTTCCGGCATGGTCGCCATACACACTGTTTATTTTGTCGTAGCTCACTTCCACTTTCTCTGCATCAGGAATGTGCGTAGGGTCGGTAGTGTATTCATCCAGTGCATACAAAATATCGGTGTCGGTACGCCTAACTGCCGTAGCCGGGTAAACATTTCTGTTTTTAACCACCGTTGGCTTTGCGCCCGGCTGCGGTATGTGTACAATTTTACCCGCCAACACTTTGTCATCATCACTAAAGGCTAATTGCAGAAACTTGTTATCCTTCCACAATCGCTCTATGATGTAGTTGACCCACATTTCCACCCCCACGCCACTGCACAACGCGCCTTTCGGGTAAGTGTTTTTGGAGGTTTTCATTGCCGAAAGCAAGAAAGCTCCTATTGCCAACACCGCAATAGTGGTGTATGGATTGATGCCTATTTGCACCTCAACACCCATTGCCACCACTGCGGCAAATAAGATGAAGCCGATGAATGGCAGTAAAAACATTTCGATAAACTTTTTCATAACGCTATTTGATTTTTGATTTTAAATTTTGATTGAATTGATATTCGTGTTTTGAATGCGCCTAAACGTTCTTAGGCTCTCTGCCAAACTTGCCTTTGAATTTCAGTTTGTAGATTTCCGGTGCCTGTGCTTTCAATTTTTCCAAGCCGCCATTTCTGAAAAGTTCGTCAAACGATTGCGCAGCCAGTTTTACCATTTCAGCATCACCTTCGCCACCGCCTTCAGGCTTTTTACCGTCCAAACTTTCTTTAATGCTTGGCGCAGCTTTCATGCTTTTCAGCGTTGCCATTGTGCCTTCGTAATCCACCTTTGCCAAGCGCACGAAATGCGGCTTTTGAGCCAAAGTGATTTTGCGCATCTTCACTGCCGCATCAGCCAACTCAGTAGCTTTCTTTTCATCCTCGGTAGTTTCCGAGAGCTTTAATTTCTCCTCTGCCAACTTTAGCTTCTCCTCACACTCGGCAAGGCGCGCTTTCAGGCTCGCAATTTCTTTGTCCTTATCCTCCTCGGTGGCAGGCTCATCGTCTGCCAAAGCGGTTTCGGGGTCGCTGCTTGCCAATTCTTTTTCGGCATCAGTCATACCTTTTTTCTCCTCATCGGAAAGCTGCACGCCTTTTTTTGCGGCAGGCTTCACCGCTTTTGCTTCTTTGCTCATATTTGATTTTGTTGAAGAAATAATGACAGGAATATTGCCCTGCGATAAACTGATTTGATTGCTGTCGCTGTCATACAGGGCAACTGCTAAAGCATCAGGATTAGAACCGATGTCGCAGATGCTTCCCTCTTTCAACCGCCACTTTGTTACTGTGGCAAGTTTCTGACCAGGCAGCAAAAACTTTTTCTCTGTGGATGTCGCCAATGGCTCTGCCCCGGCACTGCACATTTTGATTACGCCCGATTCAACCTTGTTGAAAATCTGCATGGCGAATTCATCGTTATCGTCAAAGAATGGCACAGCAGATATTTGTCCGTCCTTCAACTCAATATCCTGCCAGTAACCAATCGGAAGGATTTGATTTTTTGCATTCCCTTCAGGGCGGATATGATTGAAAAGCAGTACCGGATTTTTTTCAAAATCGTCTAATATTGCTCCGTCCGTCAACATCCTGAAACCCTGTGAATTCAGGCTCTCTGTGTGAATAATAAAACGCTTGCTACTCTTAGGCATCTATTGATTGATGCGGCAAAACACCATCAAAAAAACACCATCAAAAAACAGTAAAAACATAATGGTGCGCGGTTTGCATCATATTGTTTTTGTTGCTGAATCGTTACATAAACGCGTTCCACATGCGCGCGTAAATCCTTTGAGTTTTGCGAGCAACATGGCGGCAGATAAGTTGACAATTCAGCAAAAGAAAGATTGGGCTAAAACCCTCTACCTGAAGGAAAATATTACCACTCAAAAGGAGTTGGCATCGCGGGTAGGTGTAAGCCAAAACACTATCGGCAAATGGATAGGCGAAGGCAATTGGGAAAGCCTGCGCACAAACCTGATGCTAACCCGCGAGCAGCAATACCACAACATCCTGATGGAGTTGGAGCAACTCAATAATTCTATCAAAGAAAAGCCTGAAAAAAAACGCTTTGCCGATGCAAAAGAGGCTGATGCCAGGAGAAAAATGATTAAGGATTTGAAAGACCTGGAAACAAAGGCATCCATTGCCGAAATAGTATCGGTGTGTTCACACATCGTGCAGTGGCAAAGCAAGTTTGACCTTGAAGGTGCAAAGCAATCTGCCATGTTGTTTGATGGCTTCATTAAAGACAGTTTGAGATAATGAAGGCGAGTGATAAAGAAGCATTAAACAAGTGGGATGAGTTGCGCAAGGCGATAATGCAAAGCACGCCTGTTGACAGCAACGAAACGTATCAGCAGCAGCAAAAGCGCAAAGCGGCATTGGAAGCCGATGAACAGGCATGGAAAGAATACTATTTCCCAAACTACTTTAAATCGCCCACACCTCACTTTCATCGCAAAGCATCGCGCAGAATGCTGCGCAGCTTTGCCGAAAAAAAACACTGGTATGAGGTGCGGCATTGGGCGCGTGGATTGAGTAAATCCACACTTACCATGATGGATGTTTTGTTCCTGGTACTTACCGGGAAGCTGCGCAACATTGTGCTTACAAGCAGCACTTATGATGCGGCTGAAACATTCCTTTCAAAGTACATGGTGCAGTTGGATGCCAACCAACGCATCATAAACGACTACGGGCAACAGGAACGCCCCGGCATGTGGACGATGGGCGAGTTTACCACCCTGAAGGGCGCAAAGTTTATGGCATTAGGCGCGGGGCAAAGTCCGCGCGGCACAAGCAATGAAGAAATTCGCCCGGACTGCATTATTGTGGATGACTTTGATACAGACCAGGAATGCCTGAACCCGGACATCATTGATAAAAAGTGGAATTGGTTTGAGCGGGCTTTGATGTTCACGGTGGATGTAAGCGAGCCTTACTTAGTTATTTGGCTCGGCAACATTATTGCCGAAGATTGCTGCGTGGTGCGGGCGGGCAAAATTGCGGACTATACTGAAACCATCAACATCCGCGATGAAAGTGGCGTGTCGGTTTGGCTCGAAAAAAACAGCGAGGAGGATATTGATTACCTGCTTTCTAAAGTAAGCTATGAAGCCGGGCAATCGGAGTATTTCAATAACCCCATGAAACCGGGCAAGGCATTCCCGGAG
>CAZSEG010000193.1:0-4704 GCA_964605875.1 uncultured Chitinophagaceae bacterium | reverse complement strand
GGTGGTGATTATTTACACGGTGGGCGGTGGCACAAAAGCCGTTTCATACACGCAGATGCAGCAAATGTTTATCATAACGCTGGGGATGTTTATTGCAGGTTTTATGGTGGTGAAGTTATTGCCCGATGATATTGGGCTGTTGGATGCCATGCGCATTTCGGGAGCCGTGGGCAACATGAATGCCATTACCACAAATTTTGATTTGAACGATAAATACAATGTGTGGAGCGGCTTGATTGGCGGTTTCTTTTTAGCGCTTTCCTATTTCGGCACCGACCAAAGTCAGGTAGGCAGATACCTTAGCGGTAAAAGCATAAACGAAAGCCGGACAGGGCTGTTGCTGACAGGCGCGGTAAAAATTCCGATGCAGTTTTTGATACTGTTGATTGGTGCGCTGATGGTGGCTTTTTATCATTTTCATCCGACACCGATTTTCTTTAATAACTCGCAATTGAAGAAAGCGGAACAAACGGAATACGCTGCGCAGTTGAACGATTTGAAAGCGCAGCAGATAGAAATTGATGCAGCAAAAAATCAGGCTGCATTGACATACATAGAAGCAAAACATTCGGAAAATACCAATGCCGCAACAAGCGCAAAAACTGATTTAATGGAATTGAAAAGCAAGGAAAAAAACTTGCGAATCGAAACAAAAAAATTGATTGCGCTTGCCGACAAAACTGCCGACACAAATGACACCAACTATATCTTTCTCGACTTCGTAATGCGTTACCTGCCTGCGGGTTTAATCGGCTTGCTGATTGCGGTTATTTTCTGTGCTTCATGGAGCAGCACCTCTGCGGAGCTGAACGCACTTTCATCCACCTCTGTTATTGATTTGTACAAAAGATTGATAAACACAAAAGCGGATGACCTTCATTATTTGCTTGCCTCAAAATGGATGACCGTTGCGTGGGGTTTGTTGGCTATTGGCGTTGCACAGTTTGCCAACACGCTTGGCAGCATGATAGAAGCGGTAAACGTTCTCGGTTCGCTGTTTTATGGCACAGTGCTTGGAATTTTTCTCACAGCTTTTATGCTGAAAAAAGTGCAGGGAACAGCCGTTTTTTATGCAGCCATTATTGCAGAAATTACCGTGTTGATTTTGTTCGCCACCGATGCGCTCGCGTTCCTTTGGCTGAACCTTGCAGGCTGTTTATTGGTAATGGTAATTGCTTCTGTTATTCAGGTTTTTCAAAAACAAAAAGCAGAGATTCAATAGTCTAATTGCTTCAATACAAATCCTAACCATTACAAAAAATAATGGACAAATTTATCCACTATTAAAAAGCAAATGCTTACCTTTGTTTCATAAAGCAGGGAAGAATGTTTTCAAAGGCTTGTGAATATGGTACAAGAGCGGCTATCTACATTGCCGGGCAATCGCTTCAAAGCAGGAAAGTGAGTTTGAAAGATGTTGCAAAAGCAATTGAATCTCCGGAGGCTTATACCTCTAAAATCTTGCAGCAGCTTGTGCGCAATAACATCATCAACTCTGATAAAGGACCCACAGGCGGTTTTTCGATGGATAAAAAGAGGCTTGGTAAGGTAAAACTGAGTTCTGTTGTTTCGGCAATTGACGGAGATGCGGTGTATAATGGTTGCGGCTTGGGATTAAAACAATGCAATGAAAAAAAGCCTTGTCCGGTGCATCATAAATTCAAAGCCATCAGGGACGGACTTAAAGATATGCTGGAAACCACAACCATTGCGGAACTTGCTGTGGATTTAAAAGACGGATTAACTTTTTTAAAGCAATAAAATATGACGGAGATGAACCGAAAAAAAGAAATAGCCACGCTTGACGATATAAAACTTCTGGTAGATACTTTCTACGGAAAAGTGCGTGAAGACGAATCGCTGAAAGATATTTTCAATAACGTTATTCAAGACCGTTGGACGGAACATTTGGAAAAACTATGCCGTTTTTGGCAAACCGTTTTGCTGGAAGAACATACCTATTACGGAAGTCCGTTTTTGCCACACGCAAAACTGCCTGTGGAGTGGCAGCATTTTGAACGTTGGTTGCAGCTTTTCTGCGAAACGGTTGATGAAAATTTTACGGGGCAAAAAGCGGAGCAGGCGAAATGGCAGGCAAACAGAATGGCGCAGATGTTCCATTCCAAAATTGAATTTTACAAAAACAATTCATCAACCCCGTTATTATGAAAGTAAAACAACCTGCATTTTATTATGTGGCAATGGAAGCCGTTAGAGTTATTGCGTTAAGCATTTTTGGTATCTCACTTTTTAAATCAACAACTATATGAGCAAAGAAAAAATCATCAGCGATATTGAAAACAAATATCAGCAATTGGGCGAAAATCCCGAAACGTATCTGAAAGGATTGCTGCAAGCAAAACTCATCAACTATTGGGATTATGTGCAGGTGGACACGCTGCTTACCTTGCAGAAGCCGCGCACCGATTTCAAAGACGAAGAAATTTTTATCATGTATCATCAGGTAACGGAACTCGTGCTGAAAATGATGGTGCATGAAATAAAGCAATTGGTTTTTGACGAGTTGAGCGAAGCCGTTTGGATTGACAAACTGAACCGCCTGAACCGCTACACTTCCATGCTTATCACTTCGTTTGATGTGATGAAACACGGAATGAATTATGACGATTACAACACGTTCCGCAGCACGCTCACACCCGCAAGCGGTTTTCAGAGCGCACAGTTTCGCTACATAGAAATTTATTGTACGCGATTAGAAAATCTGATTAACGAAGAAGGCAAAAAACGCATTTCGGAAAACCCGAAAACGGAAGAATATTTTGAACACATTTATTGGAAAGATGCGGGGCTGAACAGGCAGACAGGCAACAAATCGCTCACGCTCCGGCAATTTGAAGAAAAATATTTAGACAGCTTTATTGCATTGGCAAATAAAGTAAGCGGAACAACGCTGGAAGAAAAAGCAAAACGCTTTCCAAATCCTTCGGCAGCGTTTATACAAAAGCTAAAAGAGTTTGACTACAAATACAATGTTGAGTGGCCGCTCGTGCATCTGCAAACCGCACAGCATTATTTAGACAGCAAAGGCGAAAACAAAGCGGCAACAGGCGGCAGCGAATGGAAAAAATATTTACATCCGAAATTTCAGCAACGCAAATTCTTCCCTGAACTGTGGACAGAAAATGAAAAACAGGATTGGGGCGTTTAACATCATAAAATCTAAACAAAATGAACATTACACAAGAAAGCATCATCGGAGAAATTGTAGCGGATAATTACCGTTACGCAAGCGTATTCAAATCAGCAGGAATTGATTTTTGCTGCACAGGAAACAGAAGCATACAAGAGGCTTGCGCCAAGAAAAACATCAGCGTGGAAAACCTGTTGGAGCAGTTGAAAAATGCAGCTTCTTCAAGCACACAGGACAGTATCGATTATCAGTCGTGGCCACTCGATTTGCTTGCAGATTACATTGAGAAAAAACACCACCGCTATGTGGAGCAAAAAACGCAGGAAATACAACCGTACCTGGATAAAGTTTGCAGGGTACACGGAGACCGTCATCCTGAACTTTTTGAAATCAATGAGCATTTTACCACTACGGCAGGCGAGCTTGCAATGCACATGAAAAAAGAAGAACTGGTTTTGTTTCCGTTTATCCGCAAAATGGAGAAAGCAAGACTGAACAACGAAAAGATAGAACGCCCGCATTTCGGTACTGTTCAAAATCCGATACTTATGATGATGAGCGAGCATACTGCGGAAGGCGACCGTTTCAGAAAAATTGAAGCGTTGAGCAATAATTACACGCCACCGCAAGATGCCTGCAATACTTACCGCGTAACGTTTTCATTGCTCAAAGAATTTGAAGAAGATTTACATCTGCACATCCATCTGGAAAACAATATTTTGTTTCCGAAAGCGATTGAACTTGAAAAAATATTAGCGGCATAACGAAGGCAACTCATGCAGTTTTGGAAAAAAATAAGTCAGCAGGAATGTAGCGAATACATAGACAAAGCGTTAAACAACAATGTTGATTTCAGCAAACGTATAATACTTGGTATTCCTGCTTCAAAATTAGACGGAAGAGTTTTTTACGAGCAGGCTTCGTTTCTGAAAGATGCGCCATTTCTCAGGGCTATTGTTCAAAATCCGAATCATATCGGTTGCCATACCTTGTCCGAATCGGAAGTGTTTTTCAAGGGAACGCAACAGATAGAACGGGATCTCATTGAACTGATTGCCGTAGATATTTTTAAAGCACAACAAGGGCAAACGGACGGATACGTGGCAGCAGGCGGAACGGAAGCCAACCTGCAAGCTATATGGATTTACCGCAATTATTTTATTCAAAATTTTGATGCCAAACACAGCGAAATAGCCATTCTCGCTTCACAGGACACACATTATTCGGTAGTGAAAGCGGCTAATCTGATGAACTTGGAACACCTTCCCGTTCCTGTGCAGGAAGACACCCGAATAATAGATGAAGTGCAGCTTGACCGCATAGTGAGCGATGCGAAGCAAAGAGGAAAAAAATATTTTATCGTGCTGTGCAATGTAGCGACAACCATGTTCGGTTCGGTGGATAATCCTGATGTGTATGTGCAGTGCCTTACAAAACATAATGCGCCTTTCAAACTGCATTTGGACGCTGCTTTCGGAGGATTTATTTATCCCATTATCCAAACGGAAAACAATGTAAATTTTGCGAACGAACACGTAAGTTCTGTTACGCTT
>CAZSEG010000192.1:0-4706 GCA_964605875.1 uncultured Chitinophagaceae bacterium | reverse complement strand
TTTATTTTTGGGAAGGGAAGGAGAAAAAAATTGAAGTTTTTAGTCGGGTGGAAAAGGGGCAGGCTCTTTTGGAAGTTTTGGTCTGTGGAGTGGCTTTTGCGGGACTTGCAAACGGTATAGCCGTTTTTGTCGGGATTTTCTGCTTGTCGCCACTCAAAAGAAGTTCCATAATCATCTGTATTCAAACCCAAATGTTTACTATACCATTCGTGCATTGCCTGTTGGTTTTTGCATTTAAAGAAAATACCGCCAATGCCTGTAACACGTTTCTTGCTGCTCATAGTTTAATCGTTTGCTTTTTTGAATTGCTTAAACAGCAAATCCAATCCAGGGACATTGCTGTTCAAAAAGAATTTCTGATTTTCTCTAAGCTCAGTCAACTCTTTCATGGATTTTACATTGGAGAATAAATGCACTTTGTGCTCGTTGATTAAGCCGTTATACACCATGCAAGACAGGTAAAGATTGTTGCTGTATGTTGCCTGAATTAACTCCGTCATATCCTGATTAAACAACGCTACCAACATTTCTTTTCCGTCCACTGCAAGATTTAATTGCTGTGCTTTCCAATATTCTAATGAACGGCTGCTTACTTCGGGAACGACCACCGAAGCCCCTTTGATTTCAATAGGGCTATACGCTTCAATAAAAACTTCCCTGTTTTTGTCTGCCAGCTTTTGCAAATCATTTTTCAAAAGGTTCATCGGTTCGGGAAACAAATCGGCAACCGCTATTTTTTTACATCTGCCTAACATTTCTTTTGCTCTCTGCACAACTGCTTCAACGGATTGCAACTTAAAAATTCCAGTGTCCTGCGTTTCTTTTTGCAAATTGCTTAACAGGGCGGTTGCCTGTGAAATTTTATTTTTGTATTCTTTTTCAAACTGCTTGGCAATTGCTTCAATAGGAATGGCTTTGCATTGTCTTACTTCGCTTTCGTCAATCTCAATAGCCCCTCTTTGGTGCAATACTTCTACTGCTTTATAAACATTGGCGGTAGGGCGGTTGATGAGCTTGCCGATGCGGTAAGCCGTCTGCGAACCATGCTTTAACAACGCTATATATACTTCTGCTTCAAGGGCATTAAACCCCAATTCGGCAAATACCTGTTCGGGACTGTTTTTTGACGGCATGTGAAAAAAATTTTGGCAAATATAGTAATAGTATAAAAATATACTACTATTATTGCACCATAATTTTTAAACACAAAATCATGAGCAAGTTAAAATCCACTATCAGTTGGTTTGAAATTCCTGTAACCGACATGGCAAGAGCCAGAAAGTTTTATGAAACGCTTTTTGAAGTTACGCTTCAGGAAATGCCTTTGGGCGATGATTTGACAATGGCGTTTTTTCCTGTTGAAGAAAATGCGGTTGGCGGTGCGTTATGCAAACAGGCACAGTATTACAAGCCGAGCGAAGAAGGCGTTACCATTTATTTTACTGCCGACCCTAATATTGAAACGCTGTTGGAAAGGGTGAGCAAGGCAGGTGGCAAAATACTGATGCCGAAAAAAATGATTTCACCTGAAAGCGGACACATGGCAATGTTTAGCGACAGCGAGGGCAACCGCATTGCTTTGTATGAACATAAAAAGTAAATGGCGTAATGGATGAAGTAACAACCGCATTGATAAGAGTATTGCCCTTTGTCGCAATCTTGTTAGTGATACGATTAAGATTGAAGCAAGGAAAATTTACCAAAGAAACATTGGCTTTGCAAAAGCCAAAAAGTAACTCAACGTTTTTGTTGTGGTATGTTGGCTTCTTGGTTTTTATACTGCTTACCGAATTTACACTTTATCATTTCGGGTTGCTTGAAACAAGTAAATGGAAGCACGGCTTATTGCCTTCCGTAATCAGGATTGCAGGAATGGTTGTGTTAGCACCTGTTGCGGAAGAACTTTTGTTTAGAGGAATATTTTTAAACAAGTTGTTGCACTGGAAGCTGAATAAACACGTCTCTGTTTTTGTTCAGTCAATTTTATTTGTTGTCCTTCATTCGTTTGCTTATGAAAATACTTTGTCGTCAAACATTGGTATTGCACAAAGTTTTATTGATGCCACGATATACGCTTATGCAAGATTTAGCACTCAATCCATTTATACACCAATGGCAATGCACGCCACAGGAAATTTAACAGCCACTTTAGAAATGCTGTTTTTATGAACCATACCAATAGAAATACAAAAATGCTTTCGTTACACCACTTGGTTACAGGGATATTTCTCGCCATTAAGGGCTATGATAAAATACAACATCATCATGCCTTTATCGGAAGCATCATATTGATTTCGGGCATTGCGATACTTGCTTACTATCTTTTTATCAGTATTAAGAAAAAGGAAAATCATAAGCTAAACCTATTAGTTCATTTATGCGAAGGATTGGCGTTGTTGTTTACTTCTTACATCTTTTTCAAAGACGGAAAAACGTATTTGCCTTATGTAACACTTTTGGCGGGGGGTGGTTTTTTAGTAGCGGTATGTATTCACTTTTTCAAGAAACAAAAACATGGCAATCAGCATTAACGGCATAGCTCCACTGATACAAGTTTTTGATATGCCTGTTTCCCTTGCTTTTTACAGGGATAAACTTGGTTTTAAAGTAATAGAACCAAACCCTTTGACGAATGATGATTGTGATTGGGTGCTATTGCAGTTAGATAATGTTCAGTTGATGCTGAATACCGCTTATGAGAAAAACGAAAGACCTGAAAAGGAAGATAAACAAAGAATAAATGCTCATTCAGATACTTGTTTTTACTTCGGTTGTTTGGATATTGAAAACACTTACAGGCAAATGAAAGCAACAGGTTTGGAAGTGGAACAACCTGTTATTACTCACTATGGATTTAAGGCAATCAATCTGAAAGACCCTGACGGTTATGCGTTATGCTTTCATTGCCCTATAAACGAATAACAATGGTTGATATAAACTATTTCAGAACATTGGCTTTGTCTTTTCCCGATACGGAAGAAAAGCCGCATTTCGATATTCCTTCATTCAGGCACAAGGGAAAAATATTTGCCACTTATTGGGTAAAAGAAAACAGGGCAATGCTGAAATTATCGCTTATTGACCAGTCGGTTTTTTGTGCCTTTGATAACGCTGTTTTTTTTCCTGTTGAGGGGGCTTGGGGCAAACAAGGAGCAACATTGGTAGAATTAAAGAAAGTGCGGAAAGATATGTTTAAAGATGCACTGACCTTAGCATATAAAGGAGTTTCAGAAAAGAAAAGCAAAAAGAAATGATAACGGTAAAACCTATTTTCAGGATTTTTGATTACAACAAAGCCATTGAGTTTTATGTGAAATGGCTTGGTTGTAAGGTTGATTGGGAGCATACATTCGGAGAAAATTTTCCTGTTTACATGCAGGTTTCTTTGAGAGATTTCCAACTGCATTTATCGGAACATCACAACAGTTGTTCGCCCGGTTCGCATGTGCATGTAGAAAATTTTGAGGAACTAAAAGCATTTCACCAAAAACTGATTGTAGCCGATTATACATATAACAAACCGGGAATAGGTAAAGCCACATGGAATGAAAATGTAACGGCAATGGAAGTGATAGACCCTTTCAGAAACATCATTACTTTTTCGGAAAATAAATTGTTTGTTCCCGATAATGATTAACGTATAAGTTTTGCGAATGATAAATGTTAACCTGAATAACATTCCTGAACCTGCTAACAGAATTATCAATGATTTGGTAAAAGGAATTGACCTGATTGCTCCTGATTTAATCAGAGGCATTTACATTACAGGGTCTATACCCTTGCAGGATTTTCACCCTGAAAAAAGCGATATTGATTTTGTTATAACCTGTGATAACTTACCAAATGAAACAACTGCTTCCAAGCTGAAACAATTACATCAGCAAATTCAAAAGCGTTATCCCAAGCCCGATTTAAGCGGATATTATGTTACCACTGAAAGTTTACACACTAAGGAAATTTCAGCAATAAAAATTCTTTCGTGGCATGAAGGGAGTATGCGGTTTCAAAATTTTGAAATGACTGCGGTAAGTTTATATGAGTTGAAAACGAACGCTGTTACCATGTTTGGAAAAAATGCAAATGAATTGACTATAAACATTGATGCAAATGTTTTAAATGATTTTATGCATCAAAATATAAATGATTATTGGCAAAAATGGATTACTCAACATTCAAATTGGTTTCAACGAAAAATTATTTTGTTTTTGTTTCCACGTTTTACGGAATGGGCTGTGCTTGGTGTTGCCCGTCAACTCTGCACTTTGCAGACAGGTAAAATTGCTTCAAAGATTGAGGCGGGAAACTATTGTCTGAAAAAAATACCTGCGGAGTTTCATGCTGTTGTCATAAAAGCTATTCAAATAAGAAAAGACAAACGGACTTATCCTGTTGTAAAGTCGTATGCTATTCGTCCGTCTTTTAGGCGATTACGAGAAACTATTGATTGTGTAAACTTTGTTATAGGTGAGTTTAATCGGGGGTATCGTTCGGGTGCTTAAAGTGCGGTGGGGATTTGGTGTGCCGTATGTATAAAGAAAAACTACAACAATTTTTTTCGTTCAAAACGCTCTCTTGCTTCTATCAAGGCTAAATGCAATTTCTTTTCCAATTCTTTTTTGGGTGGTAACTCTGTCCAATATTCGGCTACCACAATGCCGTCTTTGTGCATTTCTAACAGTTCAATTTGTTCCCTGCTGCTTTCTGCA
>CAZSEG010000191.1:0-4834 GCA_964605875.1 uncultured Chitinophagaceae bacterium | reverse complement strand
GAGCAACACTGAATCAGAAAATGCTGAATACTTTTTCGCTGAAAGAAAATTTGCTCGTCATCTGCGGACACTACAAAGGCATTGATGAACGCATTCGGTAACTGTATGTTACCAAAGAACTATCCGTTGGCGATTACGTGCTTTCGGGTGGCGAATTAGCTGCGGCAATTTTCACCGATGCAATTGGCAGACTGCTGCCGGGTGTTTTAAATGATGAAACTTCTGCGCTTACCGATTCCTTTCAGGATAACCTCCTCTCCCCTCCTGTTTACACGCGCCCCGAAACATTTAAAAATTTGAAAGTGCCGGAAATATTGCTTTCCGGTCATGATAGAAAAATACAGGAATGGCGATACGAAAAAGCCATTGAAAGAACCCGGCAGCGCAGACCGGATTTGTTGGAGGGATAGCAGTAATTTCTTTAAACAAAAACACCGCATCTCATTGCTGCGATGCGGTGTTTTAAAGTTTTTATTTTCCGTTTAGTTTACACCAAGCACTTTAAGGGTTTCCATATTTAGATTGCCTACGGGCAATCCTTTGTCTTGCTGGAATTTAATTAATGCTTCTTTAGTTTTTGCACCAAACATATTATCGAAAGGACCCGGGTCGTAGCCTTCAGCTTTCAATGCTTTTTGAATTGCCAAAATTCTTTGCTCATTCAATTTATCGGCACATAAAACTTCTTTCCAATCCTGATAGCCGCCTTTTGCAACCAATATCTTTTTCATTACAGATTTGTAAGTAGCAGGAATTTCAATTTTCTCATTTCGAGCGGGTTCATCTACAACTTTGCGCGTAGTAATTTTAACTTCTGCCGGAACGTCTTCTTCGCGTGAAGATGCAGCCGTTACAAGAACTTTCTTAGTTACCTTTCTGTAAACCGCAGGCACTTCAACCAAACATAAAACCTGACAATCGGCAGGGTTTGCGCTCAAACAAGAAGCATCCGCTTTTCCTTTTTGCCATTTGGTAGTTGCCGGAGTTACCAAAACATCTTCGGTTACGGTTTCAAACTCCGCAGGCACAACAATCTTTTTTGTATATGCTTTTTTCACAACAACAGTGTCATTCACCGTTTTGTATGTTGCGGGCGTAACTTCCATTTTGAACGAAACCGGTTTATCCAAAACCTGTTCTTCTTTAAATTCAAACTGGTCGGGAATCAAACAACGCGCATAGCATTTTCCGGGTTCTGCATTTGGCGGAACATCACCAACAGATGCAGCAGCAGCCGGAACGACCGGAGTTGCGGACGTTGCCGGAGTTGCACTAACCACATTCTTTGTTGAAGGAGCGGCAGGCGGAGCAACTTTCTCTTTTTCTTCTTTTGCCGGAGCAATTGCTTTAGGCGGCTGATTGGTTTTGCCTTCCTCAAATATTTCGATATTCGGGTTTTCCTTTTTGTAGCGTTCTAAATTCTCATTGCCCGTGTTAATGAAGATTTGTGCATTCATTGCGGAAGCTGCAAAAATCAAGGCAACAAATGTGAAGAGTTGTTTCATATAGATTAGTCTTTAATAATTTCTTAGTGCAAAAATTACCCTTTATTTCAAATGAACAAACAAATTTTCACACCTACCAACATTTATGTGCATAAGCCGTCTTGTTTTGTATCATTGCCGCCCAAAATAATTGAATTTATGGCAGAAAATTTATTGGCAAAAGCGATTGAAAATATTTGGAACAACCGCGAGTTGCTGAAAGAAAAAAGCAATCAGGAGCAAATAGAAGATGTGATTGCACAATTAGATGCAGGAACATTGCGTGTTGCCGAACCCACAGCAACCGGATGGCAGGTAAATGAATGGGTGAAAAAAGCAGTGATATTATATTTCCCGATTCGTGAAATGGAAGTGATAGAAGTTGGTCCGTTTGAGTTTCACGATAAAATGAAATTGAAACGAAACTACAAAGAATTGGGCGTGCGCGTTGTTCCACATGCAGTTGCGCGTTATGGGGCTTTCATTCAAAAAGGTGTTATCCTGATGCCTTCATACACCAACATTGGCGCTTACATTGATGAAGGAACGATGGTGGATACATGGGCTACGGTTGGCAGTTGCGCACAAATCGGCAAGCATGTTCACCTGAGCGGAGGCGTTGGCATTGGTGGTGTTTTAGAGCCGGTACAAGCTGCGCCTGTGATTATCGAAGACAACTGTTTTATCGGTTCAAGATGTATTGTTGTGGAAGGTGTGCGCGTTGGCAAGGAAGCTGTGTTGGGCGCAAATGTTGTATTAACGGGCAGCACAAAAATCATTGATGTTTCGGGCAGCGAACCTGTTGAATACAAAAATTATGTGCCGGAAAGAAGCGTTGTGATTCCGGGTAGCTACACCAAGAAATTTCCTGCGGGAGAATACCAGGTTCCCTGTGCATTGATTATCGGCAAGCGCAAAGAAAGCACCGATAAAAAAACTTCATTGAATGATGCTTTGAGGGAACATAGTGTGGCTGTGTAAGTTTCCTCCTACTGACACAATCAGACAATGAAAACTATTGAAACAAACCTGCAATCCAATGATAAACAGAACTAATAACGTATATCAAAATACCAATACCAATTAAAACCAAACAACCTAAACAGCCTTCTGAATCAGATGTTGCATCTGAATCTTCATGAACATTGTATTGAGTTTTACAATTAAGACAGGTTGCAATTTTATTATTCGCACCTGAGTTTCCTGCCAACACACCCCAAAACGGACTTTTCGTTAGCCAATATGCTCCAATAAAATTTCCCGTGTTGAACCCTTGTTTCTCAACAAGAAATTTTTGCGAACCGCATTGGGGGCATTTTACATTGTCCCAATCACTCATAATACCGTTATTAGTTCTGCAACTGATTTAATCTTCTGTTGGTTGTCTAAAACAGAAATTAGGTCTGTTCGATAACCTTCATTGAATGATAGTATTTTTTTCTCTTTTATGTATGTTTCTAAAAATACTTTTCCCTCTTCTAACTTCATTAAGTTCTCGTATATCTTATCCTTTGTCCAAGATTTTTTAATTTCAAATCCTGCATTTTCTGCTGCTTCTTTTAATTCTCCTTTAGATGCGATTTCAGACACAGATTCAATGCTGTTCGAAGGCATAAAAAGACCAAGATTTAGCATTTTACGGACACTCTCGTTTTCTCTAATTCCTATGCTTCTTGTTTTGTATGAACTACCACCATTCCAATACTTTCCTACAAAATCAACAGATGAAGCGAAATCAAAAAAATGAATTCGTTCTCCAACATATAATTGTTTCATTTTCTCATTCAAATCTGTTTGTGTTTCGAGGATTATCTTTTTAGGGACATTCTTTAACTCATATAATTGTATCTCTCTTTTGTTTCCTCTAAGCAAATCATCTTTCATAATTTCTCTAAGAAACTTATTAGCCCGTTGAATTAAAACTTTATACGTTGTTTGATTTATTTCAAATGAATAAACACTAAGAACTTTACAGAGCAATTGTGTACTATCACTATCTCCTATCCAATAGTTTCTTTCATAAAAACCTCCACTAAGAATGAAGAACGCTTGAATTTCATAAATGATTTGCTCATTCATTTCATTAAATAAAACCGAGAAATCTTTAGCAAGAAATTTTTCAAAATTATCTTTCAAAAATTCTACACTGTTGTTGCCATACTTGTCATCTTTGTTTAGATACGCTTCTTGTACAAATGCGAACAAAGAGTTGTAATCCTTTTGTTTCAGTTGCTCTATAATCCAACCCGAAAAATCGGTGTATGGAATTCTTGAGGATGTGGCATATTCTTTTCTCAGCAAAGGGTACTCTGGATGACTTTGAGATTTTATTTCTGATATTAAGTGTTTAAGTTTTTCGTTGTTTATATAAAGCGTTGGAATCGCATTTTGTTTGATTGGTTGAGTTTCTTTTTTTCTCTGTGCCGATGGTAAAAATTGCTTTGGATATTCGAGATTGTGTTCTTTCCTAAACCCATCATATTGTTCTCGAATAGCTTTTAATTCGCTTTCAAAATTTCCATTCTCGTTGATATTCTGTTGTCTTAAACTTTCAACTAATTTTGCATAAGAAAGATTAGCACTCTCGTAGTCTTTATTTGCAATAGCCTTCTCAACTGCATTTGAATGAACAAGCATTGTGTCCACCCTGTCTGGGAATAAAAAGGAAGAATCATTAGATTGATACTTAGTTGTCTTTGGTCGAGCCTTAGCCTTAGAACGTGTTTTTTTCGGTAGCTCCTTTTGCTGTACTCCAACAATAACTAATACTGCGACAAGTAAAAACACAATAAATAGTAGCATAGTTTTCTTTTTTCGGGACTTTGTCTGTTTGATAAATACTCACAACTTTTTTGCATAATTTTATCAATCACGTCCCAATCACCAACGGCTGAAACCCATTCAATGATTTACAACGCTTGTAATATTATCAAGTAACTTTACGCTTCGCTTTCCGCCTTCTTTTTAGGCGTTTTGAAAGTTATAATCAACTCTTGCAATTCGGCATTTAAGTCCACTACAAATATATCGCCCGGTTTTGCCACTGCGCGTAGAATTTCTTCTGCAAGTGGGTCTTCCAAATACTTTTGAATAGCACGGTGCAGAGGTCTTGCGCCATAAGCAGGATCGTAACCTTTTTCTGCAAGAAAATCTTTTGCCGCATCAGTCAATTTGATTTCAAAGCCAAGGTCTTTCAGGCGTTTCACCACATCTTTCAACACAATATCAATGATTTTGTGGATGCTTTCTTTTTCTAAACTGTTGAAGATAATTACATCGTCAATACGGTTCAAAAACTCGGGCGAGAAAGTGCGTTTCAATGCTTTAGAAAGTACATTCTTGCTGATTTC
>CAZSEG010000190.1:2406-4834 GCA_964605875.1 uncultured Chitinophagaceae bacterium | reverse complement strand
GGTAGAAGAATGGCATGAACGCCCCCTCCCATCTTGCGCATTTTGCCGATGCCGTCCTTATAGGTTTGCACCAACTTTGGATAGTTCCATCCTTCGCACACATAAATGTCAATGCCTTCGCCATTTTCATCGGTTTCAAAGCCGCTTAAAACCTGCGAAATGCTTTCTTTGGTTGTCTGATATTTTTTTGAAACCGAAATGCCGTAGCCGTCATCCCAAACGCTGATTGCCAAAGGAACTTTCAGCACGCCTGCCGCGTTCACCGTTTCCCAGAAATGCCCTTCGCTGGTGCTGGCATCGCCAATGGAAACAAAGCTGATTTCATTGCCTTTGTTTGAAAACTTATCAAAGCCATCTTGTAATTCGGGATTGTTGCGAAACAGTTTTGAAGCGAAAGCCAAACCCAAAGAGCGCGGCATCTGTCCTGCGGTTGGCGAAGCATCGGCTGATGAATTGTAGCGTTCGGTGAGGTTGAGCCATTCACCGTTTTCATCTGTAAAAGGAGTTGCGAAATGCGCGTTCATTTGTCTGCCCGCGCTGAAAGGTTCTTGCGAAGGGTCGGGGTTGGCGTAAAGCTGCGCGAAAAACTGTTCGGGCGAAACAATACCTAACGCGAGCATCCACGTTTGGTCGCGGTAGTAGCCGCTGCGCCAGTCGCCTTTTTCAAAACTCTTTGCCAGCGCGATTTGCGCCACTTCTTTTCCATCGCCAAAAATGCCGAATTTGGCTTTGCCTGTAAGCACTTCCTTTCTTCCCAAAAGGCTCATTTCACGGCTCACGCAAGCAATGCGGTAATCTTCTAAAACCTCTGTTTTAAATTCTTCAAACGATAGTTTTTCTATTTGCTGTTTTGTAGAACTCATGCGGGCGAAGATAAGAGAAATGAGATTTGGGATAAAGTTGATTGTTCATAGCATCAAGGATTGAGGTAATAACAAACAAAATGGTCGTAATATCAGCAATATTACACGGTAGCTATAAACAGCCATTTTGATTAGCATTAAAGCGGAGCATCATTTACAACCGCTATCAATGAATCAAAATCTTATATCCTTTCGTTCCCACATTCATAATATACATCCCGTTTGCAAGCTGAACAGAATATTTATCGGTGTGTTCATGTGCTATTTTCCTTCCGGCAACAAAAGAAAAGAAATAAAAACTCTGTCCACGCCCCCTCCGCTTGATTGTATTTTCCTCTTTCCACCCAAACAGACAACCACATTCGCTTGTTGAAATCATAAATGCACACCGATATACTGAAACCTACCTTTGCAACGTTATATGTGCAGATGAATCGTTTAGTTCAGCTATTTCTCTTTTTAATTGTTGCAAATATTGCCTTCGCCCAATCTACTTTAAAGTATGTGGATGCGTGGCGCGAATATCAACGCGGCTTGGAAATGTGGGACAACCACAACTACCTTGCAGCCCGCCAGACCTTTGAAAACGCGAAACTCCAACCTTTCAGCAATCAGTCGCAATCTGATGTGCTGTTGCAAAATCTTGATTTTTATATTGCTGCATGTGCGGTGGAAAATAATGACAATGATGCCGAGCAGTTGTTGCAAAACTACATGCTCAACTATCACGAAACAGATAAACGCAGACAGGTTTATTTTTTGTTGGGGAAATATTATTTCGGCAATAAAAAATACGCTGATGCCATTGCGTTTTTAGAAAAAGCGAAGCCCGAAGATTTATTGCCTTCGCAGCAAAGCGAATATAAATTCATGCTTGGTTACAGCTATTTCACGCGCAAAAAATTTGAGGAAGCCAAGCCTTTTTTCAAGCAACTGAAAAATACGAACGACAAATATTTTTACCCTTCAAACTATTACTACGCCTTTATTTGCTTCTACACAAAAGACTATGACGAATCGCTGAAAAGTTTTTTGGATATACAGGATTCAAAAATGTATGCGGCTGTAATTCCGTACTACATCGCGCAGATTTATTACGCAAAGCAGGACTACAAAAAAACCATCGAATACATTCCCACGAAAGTGAATGACGCGGGTGTGATGTATAAGCCCGAACTCAATTTCTTGTTGGGTCAGGCATATTTTCAGACTTCGCAATATGAACGCGCATTGCCTTTGTTAGATGGATTTTTATCGAAGCAAACGAAGGCGAACAAATACGAAATTTACCAGTTGGCGTATTGCCAATACAAAACAGGCGATTACCAACGCGCCATTCAGAATTTAGTGCAACTGAATTTGCTGAATGATTCTTTGGGACAAAATGCTACCTACACTTTGGCGGATTGTTATTTGAAAACAAATCAAAAAGATAAAGCGCGTTCGGCATTTCAAAGCGCGTCAAACATGGCGTTTGACAAGGGTTTGCAGCAGTTGGCATTGTTTCATTACGGCAAACTTTCTGTTGAAGCGGGCAATTACAGCGAAGCCGTTGATGTGCTGAA
>CAZSEG010000190.1:0-2396 GCA_964605875.1 uncultured Chitinophagaceae bacterium | reverse complement strand
TCGAAAAAAATCCCACCGACAATTATTATGACGAAGCGAATGAGCTACTTGCAACCGCTTTATTTCAAACAAAAAATTACGATGCGGCTTATTTAATCATTGAAAATAATCCGAACCTGCGCAGCCCGCGCATGAACGAAACTTATCAAAAGCTGACCTTCTTTCGCGCCATACAATTACTGAGCGATGGCGATGCTGCGGAAGCCGAAAAGTTGTGCGACAAAAGTTTGAAATATCCTATTGATAAAAATGTAACGGCAAAATCTTTGTTCCTGAAAGGCGAAGCGCAATACCGCCTGAACAACTTTGCAGGCGCGGCTTCCAGCTTTGCAAAGAGCATGGAAATTCCTTCGGCATTTGATAAGAAGGATGATTTTTTTTCGCCCTTTCAGGCGCAATACAACATCGGCTATTCTTTTTTCAAACGCAAAGAATACAAGTTTGCGGCATCCGCTTTTGAACGCGCCATCAAGGATTTCGGCAGCACCGCCACCGAGCAGACAAAAAATAAATTATTGCCCGATGCCTATTTGCGCTATGCCGATTGCAGCTTTGTTACGCAGCAATATGATGATGCGCTCGAAGGCTATTCAAAAATTATTGGCAGCAATTGGGGCAGCGCGGAATATGCGCAATATCAGAAAGCGATTTTGCTTGGATTAAAAAACCGCAACACCGAAAAAATAAATTTATTGGAGCAACTGATTGCGAAATATCCTTCGAGCCGATACCGCGAGCAGGCTTATTTTGAAATCGGTGAAACGCATCTGGAAGAAGGAAAATACGATGCCGCGCTCACGGCTTACAACAATTTATTGTCGAAATTTCCTGCAAGCGTTTTTGTGCCGAAAGCGTATTTGAAAACCGCGTTGGTAACGTACAACAAAAACAAAAAAGAAGAAGCGTTTGCGGCATATAAAAAAGTGGTGCAGCAATTTCCGAAAACGCCCGAAGCGAAGGAAGCGTTGGTTGCGATGAAAGAAATTGCGGTGGAAATCGGCAGAACGGATGAGTATGTGGAAATGGCTTCGGGCTTCGGCAGCATCACGCAATCAGAGCAGGATTCGCTGACTTATTTAGCGGCTGAAAACGCTTACAACAACAATGATTGCGAACGCGCCATTCACCTGTTTTCAAATTATATTACAAAGTTTGAAACAGGCTATTTCATCAACGAAGCACGTTTTGCAAGAGCAGAATGTTACAGCAGAAATAAGCAGTTTGAAAACGCTTTTGAAGATTACAAAACCGTTATTGAAAACCGCGCTGCGAAATTCTACGAACGCTCGTTGTTGAAGGCTTCGGGCATTGCGTATTTTGAATTAAAAAATTACAATGAGGCTTACGATTTGTATGAAAAATTGCTGAACGCTTCATCGAATTTGCCGAACACTTACAGCGCACAATTGGGCTTGCTGAAATCTGCAAACAAATTGGATAAGCATGATAAGGTAATTGAATTTGCCGATGTGATTTTGCAGAACAATCAATTAAAAGATAATGACGTAATTGAAATCAATTACATGAAAGGACGCGCTTTGTATCTCACTTTCAAAAATGATGAAGCGTTGCCGATTTTAAACAAAGTTGCGGCTGCGGCAGTGAGCGAAAAAGCTGCGGAGTGCAAATATTATGCGTGTAAAATTTTGTTTGAAAAAGAGCAGTACAAAGCATCATTAGACAGTTGTTTGAAATTAAAAAACCGTTTTGCGAATTATGAATTGTGGGTGGTGAAAACATTCATTTTGATGGCGGAAAATTATGCCGCGTTAGACAACCAGTTTCAGGCGAAAGCGACTTTGGAAAGCATTGTCGCCAACTACACAGGCGATGAAAAAGTGCTGAACGAAGCGCGTGAAAAATTAGAGGCATTGCGCAACAAAGAGCTTGATAAATCAAAGCTGTTGCCCGAATTGCCGACCGATAGTTTAATCATGGAAAAACCTTTGGAAGATGCGGAGTGATAAAATGAAAAACGAAAAACGAAAAACGTGGGTGTGCTTGGGTTCAAAGCAAAGTTTCTCGCATAGAACTCTGCGTCATTTTAATACGCAACCCTATACAATGAAGTTACTTGCATGGGAGAGGAAGTTGGCTGTTAGAGAACTCGTATTCGCTTTTATCAGTGGTGCAACGCTCAACCAATGTACCGTTTTCACTGCATTTATAGCAGTATTTCTTCTTACATCCAGCCAATGTACAGACGGCAAAAGCGATTATCAAAACATATTTCATTATCAAAATTTTCAGCAAATATAATGCTCCGTTTCATAGTTATTGGTTCACATAGTTTCCCAAAGTGCGCTCTAAATAATATGAGCGCAACTTTCGTGCGGCTGTTTTCCCCTCTTGAGAGAGCCTGTCCCGAACTTGTTTCGGGAGGTAGGGGTGTGTTT
>CAZSEG010000189.1:0-4858 GCA_964605875.1 uncultured Chitinophagaceae bacterium | reverse complement strand
AATGCAAAAGGTATTTCAGCATGAAAATGATTTGCTCCTGCTTTCACCAACAGGCAGCGGCAAAACGCTGGGTTTTTTGTTACCCATTCTGCAAATATTACAAGCGGGAGAAAACATCGTGCAGGTGCTGATTCTTGTTCCTTCGCGCGAATTGGCTTTGCAGATTGAAAGCGTTTTTAAAAGCATGAAAACAGATTTCAGGGTAAGTTGTTGCTATGGCGGTCATCCCGTAAAAATTGAAGTCAATAATTTGTCTGTTCCGCCTGCGGTGATAATCGGCACGCCCGGCAGAATCACCGACCACATCAACCGTGAATCGTTTGATGTAAACACCATTCACACCATTGTTTTTGATGAGTTTGATAAGTCGCTCGAGTTCGGCTTTAAAAACGATATGGACTACATCGTGCGCCATTTGCCAAACCTGCAAAAGCGCGTGCTTACTTCGGCAACGCAGGCAATCGAAATTCCTGCTTTTATCGGGGTGAAAAATCTGCACACGCTTAATTATTTGCAGCCCGTAAATCAGTCGGCAGGGTTAAAGTTGAGAATTGTTCCTTCCGAAGACACCGATAAACTCGAAGTGTTTCTCAAGCTCATCAGTACCTTTGCTGCCAATGATCAAACCATTGTTTTTTGCAATCATCGCGAAGTGGTGGAGCGCATCAGCAGCCACCTCGATGCACACGATATTATAAACGAAAGCTACCATGGCGGGCTTGACCAGCAGCAGCGCGAACTGGCATTGTGCAAGTTTCGCAACGGCAGCGTGAATATTTTGGTTACAACCGATTTGGCTTCGCGCGGTTTGGATATTTCCAACATCACCAACATTGTGCATTATCAAAAACCACACACTGAAGAAACCTACATCCACCGCAACGGGCGCACAGCCCGCATGGGCAAAGAAGGCAACGCTTTTCTGATGCTTACCGATGAAGAAAAAGCGCCCGAGTACATCGCAGAAGACACAGAAACATTGGTGATTGAATCGAACAAAACTTTGCCTGCAAAACCCAAATGGGCAACGCTCAATATCAATCGCGGCAAAAAAGACAAGGTGAACAAAACGGACATTGTGGGCTTTCTTGCAAAGGTTGGAAAATTAGAAAAAGAAGAATTGGGCTTGATTGAAGTAAAAGATTTTTGCGCTTACCCAGCAGTGCTTCGCTCAAAGGTGAGCAGTGTGTTGAAGAACATCAGCGGAGAAAAAATTAAAGGCAAAAGCGTGAAAGTTACGCTTGCATAAATACTCGGTCTGACCTTGGTCAGACTTGGTTTTTTCTACTTTTTGAAACCATGAATCACAAACCATTTCAGTTCAAACAATTTAGTGTAAAGCAAGACAAGTGCGCCATGAAAGTAAACACCGATGGCGTGTTGCTTGCAGCTTGGGCGCAGGCTGATTCAGCAAAAACAATATTGGATATTGGCACGGGAACAGGTGTACTTGCCCTGATGATGGCGCAAAAAAATCCCGAAGCAATTGTTGATGCAATAGACATTGATGAAAATGCTTTTTTGCAGGCAAAAGAAAATTTTGCGAGCAGTAAATGGAGCGAAAGATTACAAGCGCATCATTGCGCGTTGCTAAACTTTTCTTCCGAAAAAAAGTATGATGTAATCATCTCCAATCCGCCATATTTTATGGATGATTTGAAAGCAGAAAATCCTCAAAAAAATATTGCTAAACACAGCGTTGCTTTAAATTATGCCGAATTAATAAACGGCATCAATATTTTGCTGAATGAAAACGGCAGCGCATTTATCGCCATTCCCGCTTTCAATTTTTTGTTATTGATGAAAGAAGCAGCGAAGCAAAATCTTTTTGTAGTCAATAAAACGGATGTGATTTCAATTGCAGGAAAAGCACCTTATCTCTCGCTCATCGAACTTTCATGCAAAGAAGATTTACTAAAAGAAAACACACTCACCATATCAAATCCCGACAATTCATTCACGAATGAATACATTGCTTTGACCAAAGATTTTTATTTGAAATTTTAAATTGTTTTGAACGCTGTTGTGCATCCTGCAACTGCCAATCATAAATTGCTATTTTCGCCCCGCATTTTTGAATAAAACACATTAGAAATGGGTCGCGCGTTTGAGTACCGGAAAGAAAGAAAATTCAAGAGATGGGGAGCTATGGCAAAGGCTTTTACTCGCATAGGAAAAGACATTGCTATTGCCGTTAAAGAAGGTGGCGCATCGCCCGAAACCAATGCGCGGTTGCGTCAGGCAATTCAAAATGCCAAAGGCGCAAATATGCCCAAAGACCGCGTGGAAAATGCCATAAAACGCGCTTCGCAAAAAGATACCGCCAGCTACGAAGACGTTACCTACGAAGGCTATGCTCCGCACGGTGTAGCTATTGTAATTGATACGCAAACCGATAATCCAACGCGCACGGTTGCTAACATTCGTTCGTATTTCAATAAGTTGAACGGCTCGATGGGCAACTCCGGTTCGGTGAGTTATATGTTTAAAAAATTGGCACTTTTCAAATTCGCAAAAGGCAATCATCAGGTTGAAGACTTAGAGTTAGAATTGATTGATGCAGGCTTGAGCGATTTGCAGGTGGACGAAGACACCGTGTTAGCCTATTCTGAGTTCAACGACTTCGGAAGTCTGGCAAAAAAATTAGAGGAAATGGGCATCGAAGTTATTGAAGCTACCTACGAAAAAATCCCTGACTTCTTTAAAGAAGGCTTAACCGATGAGCAAGCCGAAGAAGTAATCAAGCTGATTGACAAGCTGGAGGAAGATGAGGATGTGAGTTTGGTTTTTCACAACATGAAATAAGTTGTGGCAAAAGCGCAAACCATTTACCAATCTGTCTTTGAAGCCAAACACAAGCAAATTGCAGTGTTGGTTGATCCCGATAAACACACGGAGGAATCCTTACAAAAGCTGTGCGGAAACATCAATCAATCTAAAGTTGATTTTATTTTAGTTGGCGGAAGTTTATTGCTGAAAAACAATTTTGATTTCACCATCGAATATTTAAAACGGCACACAAAACATCCTGTAATTATTTTTCCCGGAAACAATTTTCAAGTAAGTGAAAAAGCCGATGCAATACTTTTTCTTTCGCTTGTAAGCGGGCGCAATCCCGAATATTTAATCGGGCAACAGGTTGTGGCTGCGCCTTTCATAAAAGCAAGTAATATTGAAACAATTCCCACTGCATATTTATTGATTGACGGAGGCAGAATTTCATCTACTTCATACATCACGCAAACCGTTCCCATTCCAAACGACAAGCCCGATATTGCCGTAGCCACAGCGCTTGCAGCCGAAATGCTGGGCATGAAACTGATTTATCTGGAAGCAGGCAGCGGAGCAGAAAAAACTGTTTCGCAAGAGTTGATTAAAGCAGTAAAAGCTGCCGTAAAAATTCCTGTAATTGTAGGCGGGGGCATTCGCACGGCAAGCAGCGCAAAAAATATTTTTGAAGCAGGTGCGGATGTAATTGTTGTAGGCAACGCACTTGAAGGCAATGCTGATTTGTTGCGTGCGTTTGCAGGTTAAAATTCATCTGATGCTCTTGCACGAATCTGCATAATTTTTCTGCCACGAAACTGCATTTAGCGACACAAGTATTGTTTTCAAAACAGTTCAAATCAACATCTGCTTTTTTGCGAATCGGCAAATTGATGTAGGTTTGAACCCATAATTAAATCGAAGTATGAATTTTAGATTAGAAGATGAACCCGAAAAACCGGGTACTCCTGACGAAGCAATGAAAAAACTTGCGGGCAGCATGATGAAGTTTGACGAAAAATTTCTGGAGCAGCGCAGGGTGTTTTTGTGGGGTCCCGTACATGATGAAAGCGCAGAAAAAATTGTAAACCGGTTGTTGTTTTTAGAAGCTACCGACCCGGGCAAAGATATTTTCTTCTATATCAATTCACCTGGTGGCGTGGTTACAAGCGGCATGGTGATTTATGATACCATGAAATTGATTTCATCACCCGTACATACCATTTGTATGGGCTTGGCGGCTTCAATGGGTTCTATTTTATTAAGCGCAGGCGAAAAGGGTAAACGTCTGATTTATCCCAATGGCAGAGTGATGATTCATCAGCCGTCTTTGGGCGGAATGTACGGACAAGCAACCGACATAGAAATTACTGCTAACGAAATTCAGAAAACAAAAGAGTTGAGCGCGAAAATTCTTGCAGATAATTGCGGCAAAACTTTTGAGCAGGTGATGAAAGATTTCGACCGCGATTATTGGTTGAATGCAAAGCAATCTGTTGAATACGGCATTGTTGATGGCATTGCGGATAGTTTGAAATAGTTTTCATGCTGAATAATGACAAACACTGACGAACATATTGAAGTAGCGCGCCTGCAAAAAGAGATTGTAAGCAAGCTGGGCATCCGGCAGGAGAATTCCATTTTTAATTTCAAGCAGAAAAACGAAACTGTGAAATTAGATTTGGTAACTATCAATCCTGCGCACGAGCAATCGTTTCTGTTTCATTCGGTAACGGGAACTGACAAAGTGGATGCGCTGCGCAAAATGATAGTGTATATTGATGAACATTATCACCACGAAAGCAGTATGACCATTCAATGGATGAAGGTGGGCGAAAACAAACTCTATACTTCCTACTTCCGTGCGCTGAATATGTATGAGGCTTTAGATAAATTCTACTACGAGCGCGATTTGAATCAATACAAGATTTTCAGCATTTCACTGAATCCTGTTTCGTGAATCAAGTAACTCGCATTTTCAAAACTACATAGAAACATAGTTGATGCGATAGCGGGCTATGTCCAAAACTTGTTTTAGCTATGTAAACTTTAATCTTTTTGATTGCACACAGAGTAAAGGAGAACACAGAGT
>CAZSEG010000188.1:0-4932 GCA_964605875.1 uncultured Chitinophagaceae bacterium | reverse complement strand
TTCCTCTACCCAAGCACCCAATGTGAATCCGGCAGCTTTCATTTTTTCAACGGTAGCCGCAACGCCTACAATATCCCATTGCTCGAAAGGACCTAACTCCCAACCGAAGCCTGCGCGCATGGCATCATCAATGCGATACAGCTCGTCAGAAATTTCAGGAATACGCAAGCTCACATAGCTGTTTACATAGAAAGAAAGTTTGCGCAGGAAATCGCCATGCTTATCAGTTGAAGCAGCAACTGCTTTCAAACGCTTAGGCAGGTCTTCGATGTTTTTACCAATCTCGGTAGTAGCCGATTTAGTTTTAGCCGAAGGCTTATATTCAAATGTTTTCCAGTCTAAAGTTTCAAACGACTTTTTGCCTTTGGCATCTTTAGTTTTTTTGAAAAATCCCTGACCGGTTTTGTCGCCATGCCATTTGTTTTCGTCCATTTTCAAAATCCACTCTGGCAACTGGAATACATCGCGATATTCATCATTCGGCAGGTTGTCGTAAGCGCCTTTCATTACTTTAATCATGGTATCCAAACCAACCACATCCGTTGTGCGGAAAGTTGCCGATTTAGGTTTGCCGATTAAAGTGCCTGTCAAAGCATCCACTTCATCCACTGTCAAATCCATTTCCTGCATCAATTTGATAACGGCACCGATGCTGAACACACCAACGCGGTTAGCAATAAAAGCAGGAGTGTCTTTGCACAACACGGTTTGCTTACCCAAAAACAAATCGCCAAAGTGCATGAAGAAATCAATTACTTCGGGATGCGTGTGCGCGGTGGGAATCACTTCGAGCAAACGCAGGTAGCGCGGTGGATTGAAGAAGTGCGTGCCGCAGAAATGCGCTTTGAAATCATCGCTTCTGCCTTCGGTCATCAGGTGAATGGGAATGCCCGAAGTGTTGGAAGAAATGAGCGTTCCCGGCTTGCGGAATTTCTCGACTTTCTCAAATACCTGCTGCTTGATGTCAAGGCGTTCCATCACCACTTCGATTACCCAGTCGGCATCTTTAATCCAAGCCATGTTGTCATCAAAATTTCCTGTTTTGATGCGCGATGCAAAGGCTTTGTCGTAGGATGGATTCGGATTGCTTTTTAAAGCAAACGCCAGCGAATCGTTTACAATTTTGTTGCGGAGCGCGGGCTTTTTAGCGTCTTCTTCGCTCAGGTTGAAAGGCACGATGTCGAGCAAAACTACCTTCAAGCCGATGTTGGCGCAGTGCAGGGCAATCCTGCTGCCCATCACGCCCGAACCCAACACCGCTACGGTTTTCACCTTGCGCGCTCTGGCGGGAGTTACGCTCACCGCTCGTTTTTCTGTTGTTGTTTCCATTTTTAATTGATTATTGATGAATGATTATTGATTTAATTCAAATAGCTATACGACACTCCCAATAGATAAGTGTTGAGTCATTTAATTGAACACTGTCTCCCTTAAAAGCATCAAAATTCTTTTTGTTGTCAAAGTCAATTACAGATATTGGAGTTATTTCATCATTTATCTTAACATATTGCCAGCACTTATACACTTTAGATTTTAGGCAACTCGTCAATCCGCTTGCTATAAGCAGTGCTGATGTTGCCAATAGAATAAAGTGCTTTGCTTTCATGTTGTTTGATTTATTGATGAATGATTATTGATTATTTTTTGAGTCTTCTGAAATATAACATCGGCTTTTTATAATTAAATAACTCCCATCCTTTGCTTTCAAACATTTGAATTAAGCCTTGTGTTCCAAGAGTAAATTGTTCTTTGTCAATTTGCTCAACTTCCAATTTGTCCATTTTCTTTTCATCATCCATGCCTTCGATTTTCACCCAATTGTACTTTACGCTATCGCCTTCTGTAGATACTGTTGAGGCATACTCATATTTGCTCTGAGCAATCAATACTTTACTAACAAGCACAAAAGCCAACAAGAGAATGAATGTTTGAGTTTTCATGAGCATACTTTTCATTAAAACGGATAACGAAGCTAAAACTTATTTTTTACCAAACAAGCGTTTGGTAAGATGACGTGTGGAGAAGTTTTTTATTCTATCATATCTTCGTTTTCGGCAAACTCGTAAATGCCGCGAATAACACGCACCAAAACACTTGTTACCAAATAGAAAATAGTAACAGAAGTAAACATGAAACGATACTCCGCAAGGCTCCATATACTTATGCCCGTTAATGCTTTGGCAGAACGCAACAAAACGGCTGCAAGCAGAAAATAACAACCGTAAGAAGGTAAAGTGTAGATTTTAAATGAAGGATGAAAGACACTGATAACAGAGTTGATAAGTGCAAAGAAAACGATGCCGATAAAAGCGCCTGAATATTCAAACGCATTGCCCGCAACAAAAACCCTGCAAATAATCATCACCAACACCGCCAGCAAACCCGAAGCAAGCAACTGGTAAAAAGGCGAAGCGCGTTTCAGTAAAAAGTTATAGTTGAACATTATTATTGCAGTGCAATAATAATGAACACTAACACTGCAAAGAACAAAAGTAACTTATTGGTAATCTGCGGAGCAACCGCAGTTGGCAAAACTGCGCTTTCCATCCAGGTTGCGCAGGCTTTTTCGGCTGAAATTGTTTCGGCTGATTCGCGGCAGTTCTATAAAGAAATGAATATCGGCACTGCAAAGCCGACTGCGGAAGAACTTGCTGCCGTGCCTCATCATTTTGTGAACAATATTTCTGTTCACAGAAAAAACTACAGCGCAGGAAAGTACGAAGTGGATGTGCTTGATTTTTTGGAAGAATATTTCAAAACAAAAAATATTGCGGTAATGGTGGGCGGAGCAGGATTGTTTATCAATGCGGTGTGCAGCGGTTTTGATTCTTTCAGCAATGCAGCGGGAAACAAAGAAGAAAGCGATGCCAATGTTTATACAGCAAGGAAATTTTTGAATACGCAAACTTTGGAATGGCTGCAAAAAGAAGTGGCGCGGTTAGACCCTGAGTATTATGAAAAGGTGGACAGAAAAAATCCTGTTCGCTTGAAGCGCGCGCTGGAAATTATTTATTCAACAGGCAAAAAATATTCGGAGCAGCGAATCGGTAAAAAAACAGAGCGACCTTTTAATATTGTAAAAGTTGGTTTGGAATTGCCGCGCGAAGCATTGTTTGAACGCATCAATAATCGTGTAGATGCCATGATGGAACACGGACTGATGGACGAAGTGAAAGACTTGTATCTGTATAAAAAGCTACCTGCCTTAAATACGGTTGGTTACGAAGAATTGTTTGATGTGATTGAAGATAAAATCAGCATGCCCGAAGCAGTGGAACTGATAAAAAAGAACACGCGCAACTATGCAAAAAGACAAATGACATGGTTCAAAAAAGATGACAATGTGCAATGGTTTGCCCCTGATGATTTTGAAAATATTGTTGAATACTTTAAACAGAAAATAGTTTGATACGAATTGGTTTAATCAGCGATACGCACGGCTATCTGGACGAAAAAGTTTTTGAACATTTTGCCCAAGTGGATGAAATATGGCACGCAGGCGATATTGGCGGTCTGGAGCTTGCCGATGATTTGAAAAAGTTCAAACCGCTTCGTGCTGTGTATGGCAACATTGATGATGCCACCGTGCGCACAGAATTTCCAGAAGACAATCGTTTTGAATTAGAGGGTTTCGATATTTGGATAACACATATTGGCGGCTACCCGCGTCATTTCACACCAAGAGTGCGCAATATACTACAAGTAAAAGCGCCCGATATTTTTGTCTGCGGACATTCGCATATTTTGAAAGTTATGCGCGATGCAGATTACAAAGGTATGCTTTGCATGAATCCAGGAGCAGCAGGAATACACGGCTTTCACAGTGTAAAAACCCTGCTTCGATTTACATTAGACAATAAAAAAGTCAGCAACATGGAAGTTGTCGAGATGGGCAAGCGCGGGGAAATAAAATAGAGATGCAAAGCAAATCTGCGCAATCCTCAAATCCGTGTAATCATTGCTTGCATTTACATATTCAACGCGCGATTATCAGTAGCAATCAGACATGCCTCTTTAAACGCTTCGCTGTAAGTTGGGTGCGGGTGACTCATGCGCGAAATATCTTCAGCACTTGCGCGGTATTCCATTGCTACAACACCTTCAATAATTAAGTCAGCAGCACGTGCGCCAATGATATGCACACCCAAAATTTCATCAGTTTCTTTATCTGCAATTACTTTTACAAAACCATCCAAATCGCCCGAAGCCCTTGCCCTGCCTAATGCACGGAAGGGGAACTTTCCTGTTTTCACAGCCTTGCCCTGCGCTTTTAACTCTTGCTCTGTTGCACCAACTGCGGCAGCTTCGGGCCATGTGTAAGCAACACCGGGAATTAAATTGTAGTTGATATGAGGTTTTTGTCCGGCAATCACTTCTGCCACAAACGCGCCTTCTTCTTCGGCTTTGTGCGCAAGCATTGCACCAACTATTACATCGCCAATTGCATAAACACCCTGAACTGATGTTTGCAAGTGTGCATCCACCGGAATACGACCTCTTTCATCAGTTTTTAAACCAATATTTTCTAAACCTAAACCTTCGGTATATGGAACGCGACCAACAGCAACCAAGCAATAATCACCTTTCAGTTCCAATTTTTCACCTGCCTTGTTTTCGGCTGAAACCGTAACTTCTTTTCCTTTCACCGTTGCTCCTGTAACCTTTGTGCCAAGATGAAATTCCATGCCGTCTTTTTTAAGCACTCGTTGCATTTCGCGACTGATGTCTTCATCCATCGAAGGCACAATTTTTTCAAGGTATTCAATCACAGAAACCTTTGCGCCCAAACGCAAAAACACCGAGCCTAATTCAACGCCAATGATACCACCGCCAATAATGATTAAATGCTTCGGAACTTCCTGTAAAGTCAAGGCTTCCGTAGAAGTTATTACACGTTTCTTATCTACTTTAATAAAAGGCAATTGTGTTGGC
>CAZSEG010000187.1:0-4984 GCA_964605875.1 uncultured Chitinophagaceae bacterium | reverse complement strand
GGTTTGAATAAGCTGAACAGTGATAGCGCTTCGCATGGCTTAAAATCTTTGAAAAATATTGCGGGCATTCAAAAGAAGATGGACATAACGGATGTGGTGTTTGTATTGGGTCCCCGAATCAATGCGGCAGGCAGAATTGAAGATGCCAAACATGCCGTAAAGCTCTTGATTGGCGAAGCCGATGCGGTTGATGAACATGCCGAAACATTGCATGATTTAAATAGCACGCGCAAAGATTTGGACAAGCAAATTACTACCGAAGCATTGTCAATGATTGAGCAAGATGCCGTGCTTCAAACTTCTAAATCAACCGTTGTTTTTAATGCAGAATGGAACAAAGGAGTTATTGGTATTGTAGCTTCCCGCTTGACGGAAACATATTATCGCCCCACGATAGTTTTAACCGAAAGCGAAGGCAAGGTAACCGGCAGCGCGCGCAGCGTAAAACACTTTGATTTGTATGAAGCCATCTACGCCTGCCGCGAGCATTTAATACAATTCGGTGGTCATAAATTTGCTGCGGGTTTAACCATGCACAAAGAAAATATTGACGACTTCCGCAAAGCATTTGAACAGGAAGTTACCCGGACAATTTCAGAGGAACACTTAGTACCCGAAATTGAAATTGACGGAACACTTCAAGCTACGGATATTACCGACAGATTTTATGCAACCATCCAAAGAATGGCTCCATTCGGTCCCGGCAATATGAAGCCTGTTTTTGTTTTGAAAAATCAAGTTGATTCAGGTTACAGCAGAGTTTTGAAAGAAACGCATTTAAAACTCTCGCTCAAGGCTGGTGAAAGAAATTATCTCAACGGAATTGGTTTTGGTATGGTTGATAAATTCCCGCTTGTACAGGAAGGCAGTTTTGATGTTGCATTTACATTAGACGAAAATGAGTGGGAAGGAAGGAAGAACATTCAGTTGATGATTAAAGACATAAGAAAATTTACAGATTGACTATTTACAGATTTACCATTTATCAATCCGTGTAATCATCACTTGTGCAATCGTTGCTTGCATTAAATCTGTAAATAGTAAATCCGTAAATAGTCAATAAAAAATCGTTTAGGTTTGCCGCAGTCAAAAAGATAAAATATGTCATTATCAAAAGCTGCTCAATACATTGAGTTAGAAGAAAAATACGGAGCGCACAACTATCACCCGTTGCCCGTTGTTTTAGAAAAAGGCTTAGGCTCAAATGTGTGGGATGTGGACGGCAAACGCTACCTCGATTTCCTTTCGGCATACAGCGCGGTGAATCAGGGACATTGCCATCCGTTAATCATCAAAGCATTGAAAGAGCAAGCCGGAAAGCTCACACTTACATCACGCGCCTTTCACAACAACCTGCTCGGCTTGTTTGAAAAAAAGATAACAGAAATTTTCGGCTACGATAAAGTGCTGCCGATGAACACCGGAGTAGAAGCCGGAGAAACCGCCATTAAACTTGCCAGACGATGGGGCTACCGGGTTAAAAAAATCAAAGAAAATAAGGCTAAGGTAATATTTGCCGAAGGCAACTTTTGGGGCAGAACCATGAGCGCTATTTCATCCTCCACTGACCCTTCGAGTTTCAAAGATTTCGGTCCCTTTATGTCAGGGTTTGAGGTAGTGCCTTACAACAATCTCAAAGCATTGGAGGAAGCATTGAAAGATAAAAATGTATGCGCCTTTATGGTCGAGCCGATTCAGGGCGAAGCCGGAGTTGTAGTGCCGAAAGAAGGCTACCTGCTCAAGGCTTTTGAATTGTGCAAAAAATATAATGTGCTGTTTATTGCCGATGAAGTGCAAACAGGTTTAGGCAGAACGGGCAGAACTTTATGTTGCGATTACGAAGGCGTGCGTCCGCATATTGTTGTGTTGGGTAAAGCACTGAGCGGAGGCGTGTTGCCTGTAAGTGCGGTGCTGGCAGATGATGAAATAATGATGACCATTGGTCCCGGAGAACACGGCTCTACTTATGGCGGAAATCCGTTGGCTTGTGCCGTAGCAATGGCTGCCTTGCAGGTAATGCAGAATGAGAACCTTGCACAAAACGCATTCTATCTCGGCAACTTTTTGCGCCTGCAATTGAGTGGCATCAAATCTCCGTTGATAAAAGAAATAAGAGGTAAAGGTTTGCTGAACGCCATTGTAATCAACTCCAAGAAAAAAGATGCGGCATGGGATATTTGTTTAAAGCTGATGGAAAACGGTTTGCTTGCAAAGCCCACGCACGATTATATCATCCGCCTCGCTCCGCCTTTAGTTATTAAGAAAGAAGAATTGGACTTGGGTATTGATATTATTAAGAAGACATTTAAGGGTTTGAAGTAAGAAATGAATGATTTGAATTTAGCACGGCTGTTTTCCCCTCTTGAGAGGGGTTAGGGGTGTGTTCTACCCAAGCATCGCGCGCATTCTTTGCAGCAAAGTAGGATGCGAGTAGTGCATGAAAATGTAAGCCTGATGCGGCTGCGGATTGCCTAAGTGATTTACTGTAAGTTTCTTTAGCGCGTTAATCAAAGGCGCAGCCGAAAATGTTTCCTTCGCATAATTATCTGCCTCATATTCATTCTTGCGCGAAAAAATGTGCATCAAAATTCCCGTAACCGTGCCAAGCGGACTGAACAAAAGCGAGAAGGTAATCAGTGATAAATGAAAGTTATTTGCCTTTGCGCCCAGCACCTCCGCCATCAATGGAAAAGAAGAGAGCCAGCCAAACAAAAAGAACATCACGCCAAACTGCAACACGCTAATCACCATGCTTTGCTGCACGTGCTTCTTTTTGTAATGCCCCACCTCGTGCGCCAACACCGCAGTGATTTCTTCGGTGCTTAAATCCTTAATCAAAGTATCATACAACACAATGCTTTTTTTGCCGCCCAAGCCGCTGAAAAAAGCATTCGCTTTTGCACTGCGCTTGCTGCCGTCAATCACAAAAATGTTGGTGAGCGAAAAATCAACTTTCTTGGCGTAATTCTCAATAGCCTTGCGCAATTCGCCATCTTCTAACGGAGAAAGCTTATTGAAAATCGGAAGAAAAACAGAAGTGTAAAACATAGCGAAAAAGATAGTTACCACACTCACCACAATCCAACCCGCCAGCCAGAAATTTTCACCCAGAAAAGTGTAAAGCCATGTCAGCAAAGCCAAAATTGCGCCACCGACTATAGCCCCCAGCAAAATGTTTTTGATGGTATCAACAATAAACAAACCCACCGTCATTTTATTGAAGCCGTATTTCTGCTCAATCACAAAAATGGAGTAAACAGAAAAAGGCAAACCAATCACAAAACTTCCCACCGAAATAAAAGCGAAAAACACTAATGCCTGAACAATGGCATTGCTTGAAACCTGCTGCGCAAAATTGTCAATTGCCGCAAAGCCATAGAACCAAAGCATCGCCAATGTTATCAATAAAGAGATGCTGCCGGAAATTGTGCCGAGCTTCGCATTCGCCTTGGCGTAGGCTTTTGCTTTTTCAAATTTCTCCTGCTCGTAAAGGTCTTTCAACTCATTGGGAATCGGTTTATCCCAGGTTGAAAGATTCAGCATATCAATTGCTTTGTTGAATACAAATTCCACTAAGATAAATGCGATGATTGCGTATAAAATAATTGTAGCCATCCGGCAAAAGTAGAATTTAGATTTGCTTTTTTGCTTTTTCAAAACTTGAAAAGTCTAACCTCAAAACCACACATTTGCAGCATGACCAAACAGCAGCGCGTAGATTTCATCATCAACAAGTTGGAAGAACTTTATCCCGAAACGCCCATCCCGCTTAATCATTCCGATGCCTATACATTATTGGTAGCCGTTTTACTTTCGGCACAATGCACCGATAAGCGCGTGAACGAGGTAACGCCCTTTCTTTTTGCAAAAGCAAAAACCCCTAAGCAGATGATAAAACTTTCGGTAGAAGAAATCCGCGACATCATCAAACCCTGCGGACTTTCGCCCGCCAAGTCAAAAGCCATTTCGGGCTTGTCGCACATAATATTAGATAAACACAATGGCGAAGTGCCGCACACGTTTGAGGAGTTGGAAGCCTTGCCGGGCGTGGGTCACAAAACGGCAAGTGTGGTGATGAGTCAGGCTTTTGGCGTGCCTGCATTTCCTGTGGATACGCATATTCACCGCCTGATGTATCGCTGGAAATTAAGCAACGGCAAAAACGTGGAGCAAACCGAGCGCGATGCCAGAAAACTTTTCCCCGAATCACTTTGGAACAAACTTCACCTGCAAATTATTTACTTCGGGCGCGAATACTGCCCCGCGCGCGGTCATGTAAAAAGCAATTGCCCGATTTGCAGCGTGGTGGACGGTAGGTAATTTTAAAAAGAAAACAGATGTCAGAAATCAGAAATCAGAAAATGCAAATTCATTTGAAAGCATCAGTTAATTCAAATGCCGTTACTCAACATTCTCACATCTGTTCTCTGCTCTCTGCTCTCTGATTTCTGTTCTCTATTTTCTATAAAAAATGTATTCCCTCTCCCGAAATATTGTAGTTGCCATTCTTGCATTGTTGCTGGTGGGCTTGTTGTACCTTTTGATTCCGGGCTATCGTTGGGCGGTGGAAGAAATAGGTTTCAAGAATCTTAATCTGGTAAAAAAAATTGAAGACAAACGCAGGCGCGAAAATATGCCGCCACTTACGGTTCACGAAAAGCGAGCGTTTAAAATTGAGAACTACTACTACATGCAACTTATCAATAACACCACTCCGCAAAATGCCGTGATACTGTTGCCGCCACGCACAGCTACGCAAGGCACACGCCACACTTTTTTGGGCGAATCGGAGTGGGTGGCATACTTTATTTATCCCCGCTTGTGTGTTGGCGAAGATGAAAAAGACAAGCTGCCTGAATTGTATAAAAAGGTAACGCATGTAGCCATAGTAAAAGGTTGGGGCTATGATAGGCTGAACTATGCGCCCGAAGAAAAGGAAGATGAAATTGTTTTACCCATCAATAAAGCAAGTGAATAGTATAAA
>CAZSEG010000186.1:0-5022 GCA_964605875.1 uncultured Chitinophagaceae bacterium | reverse complement strand
CGTGGCAGGCAACAAAGTGGTAGTGCGCAGAGTGGTGATTACGAGGTAGGCGATATTTAACAACATCAACACAAAACTCAAAGGCATCTGAAAACTTGGATGCCTTTTTTTCTAATTAGCTTGGCTTTTCTTTTTACTAACACCGATTTGCAATTGCGCCACATTCGTCTATTTTCGCTCGGCATTAAAAAAACAAGCGGAAAGATGAATCTTCACGAATATCAGGCGAAAGAACTTTTAAAGAAAAACGGAGCAAACATTCAGGAAGGCATAGTTGCCGAAACTGCTGAACAGGCGGTTGCCGCAGCAAAAACTCTGGATGAAAAATATAACAGCAAATGGGTGGTGGTTAAAAGCCAGATTCATGCAGGCGGCAGAGGTAAAGGAACCATTCGCGGCACAGAACAACGCGGTGTGGCTTTGGCAAAAAATTTAGAGCAGGTTCAGCAGATTGCCACAAATATTTTGGGCGGTGTGTTGGTTACAAAACAAACCGGTGAAGCAGGGAAATTGGTAAATAAAATATTGGTTGCGCAAGATGTTTACTATCCTGGTGAAAGCGAGCCTAAGGAGTTTTACATTTCTATTTTGTTGGATAGAGGAACAGGCAGAAATGCTTTTATCTACAGCACCGAAGGCGGAATGGACATTGAAGAAGTGGCTGAAAAAACACCCGATTTGGTGCATAAAGAATGGGTTGATCCGGCAGTAGGTTTGCAGGATTTTCAAGCGCGCAAAATCGCTTTTAATCTTGGTTTAAGCGGAAACGCGTTTAAAGAAATGGTGAAGTTTACGCGCTCGTTGTACAACACTTATATCCATGCGGATGCGGCAATGGTAGAAATTAACCCATGCTTAAAAACTTCCGATAACAAAATCATTGCGGTGGACGGTAAAATTTCATTGGACGACAATGCGCTTTATCGCCATGCAGACTTAGCTGAGTTGCGCGATTTGAATGAAGAAGACCCGACAGAAGTTGAAGCTACCAATGCAGACTTAAACTATGTGCAATTGGACGGCAATGTTGGTTGTATGGTGAATGGCGCAGGTTTGGCTATGGCTACCATGGATATGATTAAATTGAATGGAGGCGAGCCTGCAAACTTTTTGGACGTGGGCGGCACAGCAAATGCCGAGCGCGTTGAAAAAGCATTCCGCATTATATTGAAAGACCCCAAAGTGAAAGCTATTCTGGTTAATATTTTTGGTGGTATTGTTCGTTGCGACAGAGTTGCACAAGGTATTGTAGATGCTTACCGTTCAATCGGCAATATTCCCGTGCCGATTATTGTTCGCTTGCAGGGAACCAATGCTGTTGAAGCCAAAAAATTGATTGACGAAAGCGGCTTGAAAGTTGTTCCGGCAATTCAATTGAAAGAAGCCGCAGAGGCAGTTAGAAATGCTTTAGCGTAGTTTTGTGAGTTCGGGAACGAAACATAGAAATATAGTTCTTTCCTCATAATACACTGCAAAGCCAGTAACCGAAACGATTCCTATTTCACCCATTTCAACATGCTCATTTTTCCATTACGCATGGTTACTTCCGCCATATAAATGCCTGCCGGTAAATTTGCTACGCTAATCTTGTTGTGGTGCGGTTGTAGTTGGCGGTGCATAACAAGCCGTCCGTTTAAGTCAAAAATTCTTACATCTTGAAGCCATGTTTCCGGCTCCTCCATTTGTATGAAAAGTTCATTGTTGTTCTCCCAAAGAAGCAGTTTATTGTTCTCATTGTGCTGTATTCCGAGGGGTTGCTGTATGTTGATAGGCGCACGGGCGCTGTCTAAAATAATTGCACCGGCAATAGGCCAAACAATAATTATATCGGGACCTGCCACAAAATTGGGCGACATAATTTGCACTGTAAACAAACCCGCTTTTGTTTCGGAAGGAGCAAGCGTAATAAAAGTGCCGTTGTAATTGGGTTTGCCAACTATGTTCAGATTCTCAATAACACTGTCTTTATTGGCTAAATCGAAATTGATAATGCCTTTGAATGTGTCTGTAGGACTTACGTTTTGCAACTGGATATTTACACTCAATTGCGTGCCGAAAACAGGAGTGGCAGAAGACAAGGAAGTGATGGTTGTATGCAGTTGCGCCTGCGCAAAAATGTTACTTTGCAAGCAAGCGAACAGTAAAACACCAAGCAGTATGCAGATTTTGTTTTTCATTTTTCGGGATATTTAAAACAAGATACGGAGATAATATTTTTTGCGAGTGGCAGAAATTTTATTTTCTTACATGTTCAAAACAGGTATTTATGAGTGTTCTTGCTTCCATAATAGCTTCGATGACAAAAGAAGAAGTGCGGCATTTGAAGTTGTATTTAAACAGAATTGAAACCTCGCACGACCGTAAAGATGAAATCTTATTCGATTCGATAAGAACGCAGGGAAAGAAATTCAACGAAGAAAAAATTATTAAAAAGCTGTACGGAGCTTCGGGTAAAAACGCTTATTACCGTTTAAGCGGAAGATTGCAGGATGTAATTTGCCAGAATCTGTCGCTGCTGCACGAAACCAAAAACGAGAAGAACAAGCTGTTTCTTTATTTTTCGGTGTCGCATATTTTTTCCGACAAAAATAATTTCGCTTTGGCATTTACTTATTTGCGTAAAGCCGAAAAACTGGCATTGGCTGCCGAGAATTTAGAAATGCTTGACTTGATTTATGCCAACTACATCAAGCTGTCGAGCGAGTTGCCGGAAGTGAATCCAGAAAGTTTTATTGAAAAGCGAAAAGCGAATGCCGAACAATTGAACAAGCTGCGCGAGGTAGATCAAATTTTGGCGGCAGTGGTATATCGTTTAAAGCTATCGCAGGCAAAAGGAAGAGGAGATGAAAACACGCTGCACCTGTTGGACGACATCACTAAAAAATACAGCGCAGATAATACGTTGCAATCAAGCAAAACCTTTCAAACAAAAATTTACCGTGCAGTAAGCCAGATACTTTTGCAGCGGCACAACTATGTGGAATTAGAAAGATTCATGGTAGCCATTTACAGGAAATTTCAAAAGGCGAAATGGTTTGATAAAAATAATCACGACACCAAATTGCAGATGCTGGTTTACTTGGTTAATTCATTTTCGCGCAATCATAAAAACGAAAAATCGCTGCAATATGCCGATGAATTGGGCAAAGAAATTCTGGCGCACAATAAAATTTATTACGACAAATATGTTTTTTATTACTACAATGCCCGCGTAATTAATTATTCCGAATCGGCACCGTTAAAGGCGTTGGAAGCGCTCAAAGAGTTAGAACAAAAAATGAGCGGCAAGCCAAACACGTATTACGAAATGTTCATTCATCTCAACAGGGGAATTTTGTTTTTCAAAACAGGAAAGTATAACGAAGCCATTCGCAGCTTTGTAAAGTATTATACGAACGATTACTACAAGAAATCCGACAACCTTTTTAAGCTGCGCGTTGCCATTACCGAATTGATGATGCAGGTAGAAGCCAAAGATTCAGAGAGCGCTTTAATTCGTCTTGAACAGGTAAAAAAACAATTCAAAAATGAAATGAACTCGGAAGATGCCTATGCCGAAAAGAAAATGTATGACTGGATAAAATTAGTGTGTAAAAATCTGTTCAAATACAACAATTCTGTTGTTCAGGAAGCGTTGAACCTTTTATTAAAGGATAAAAAAATGAATCAGTTTGAAGACAACCAATTAGTAAATTACAGCGCGTGGCTGCGTTCAAAAGTAAAGTCTTGAACCTGTATAAATTTCATAAATCCGGTTTGATTTTGGCTGCCGGCAGCGTAATTTTGATTTCAATGCGAGTAAATACCTTCATAAAAAATCTTCTGCTTACCGTTCTTTTGGTATGCGGCAGTTCGGCATTTGCTTTTATCACTATAGATTCTTCGCGCACTACGCCAAGCAATTGTGCCAACGATGGAACTATTTCGGTATATGCTCAAAGCTCTTCGGCTATGTTGTTTGCGCTTGTAAGCGGTCCCGATATTCGTCCGCCACAAAACGGTTATCAGTTTGGGGCATTGCCTGCCGGATCATATTCAGTAAGGATTACTAATTTTTCTAACGATACAGCTTTAGTGAATGTAACAATTGGCGGCACTTACCAGTTCCCTGATTTTACGCCAACGTTTGTTCATCCGTTCTGCGACAACAGCGCAACAGGCACAATAATTGGCAATGCAAATGCAAATATGGGAACACCGCCTTTCAGTTGGGAGTTGCTGAATACTGCCACAAATGTTACCATTACGCAAGCCACCGACAGTTTTTTTAATCTCCCTGACGGAGATTACCGCTTACGCCAACTTGATTCCTGCCAAAATTTTGCTACCCGCTATATCACTTTACAAGACCCGAACCGCACCTTAACCATTACGGGCTACAATAATCGCGTAATCGCCTGCGATACTGTTGATGTGAGAATTTATATGTCTGCCCCGGGCGGTAATTATGCTCCGCCTTATACCATTCAGGTGCAAACGCCAAACGGAACTTATCAGCATACGCTCACTAATATTTCTTATGGCGGCTGGTATCCCGAAGCGACAGAGCGGGTAGGCGGGGTGAGTTATGGAGATATTATTACTATTACTATTACCGATGCCTGCGGGCAAAGCACATCAAAAGTTGACGGCATATTTGATTTTAATTTTATCCCCACTTTTGTCGGATATTTCGATTCTTGCCAGTTTAAATACCTGACAAGGTTGGGCTTGGCGCCTTTCGTGTGGAATGTAAACTTGCATCAACAGACATCTTTGCTCCTGCCGGTAAGTATGGTAATAACAAACCCTGTAACAGGCGCAGTGGTTGATTCGCTTTTTATGACCAATACTACTGACCCTCCTCCGACTTTGCCTTCGGGGCAAACTTATCGTGTGCGCATACAAGACCAGTGCGGAAATATTTACACCAATAATATTTCGGTTCCCATGCCGCCAACAGTAGCACCCGTGTTTTCAAAGCAAATTGCAGTCGGGCATTGCTTAGACTCTACCGTTTCTTTCCGTATCACCTGGCGAAAT
>CAZSEG010000185.1:4118-5092 GCA_964605875.1 uncultured Chitinophagaceae bacterium | reverse complement strand
AATTACAGAATGGAAGCCCTGTTCTTTATGCTCATCTTCATCAAAATATTCGGTGATGTCAATATCATCTTCGTGCGAAGGCTCTTCAACAATCTCAGCATCTTCTGATGTTTCATCGCCCGCTTCACTTTCGGTAAAATCAGTTTCTGTTGTATCTGTGGCAAGTTCTTCAAAATCGCCTTCTTCGTTGCCTTCTTCCAATGCAGGATTTATTTCTAATTCTTCTTTAATACGTTGTTCAAATTGTGCAATGGGCAACTGCAACAGCTTCATCAGCAATATTTGTTGCGGACTAAGTTTTTGCAGTAATTTCTGTTGCAGTCGCTGGTTTAGCATACCTGCAAGTTTAGAAAAATCCGCATAAGAAAAAGTGTAAAAAAAATTGCAGGCAGCTATTCTATTCCAATAATTTCTTCGTCAGCATATTCATCTTCTTTACTTTTTCATTAAAGTCTGCTTTCAGGCTGTTGCGCAAAGTATTCAGATTTCCCGCCAAATCATCCAACTCATCAGGCAGCACATCCGTGAAAAATTCGCGTAAACGTTTTGCAAGCGTAGGTGATTTTCCATTGGTGGAAATGGCAATTTTAATATCACCTTTTTGCACAACAGAACCGAGATAGAAATCACATAAATCAGGCTTATCGGCAACGTTTGCCAGAATGTGTTTTGCCGTAGCATCTTTGCGCACTTCCTCGCTTAACACTCTGTCATTCACGGCAACAATTAAAACATCGGTATTTTCCAAAACATCAATGGAATAAGGCTTTTCAATCAAAACGATGTTGTTGTGTGAGGAAGCAATTGATTTCACTTCATCGCAAAACCAAGTGGCGATAATCTTGATTTTTGTTGCCGGACTGTTTGCAACAATGGCATTCAATTTTTCGGCAGCCACTGCGCCTCCGCCAATCATAGTGAGTTTTAAATTTTCCAATTTCAGAAAAACAGGAAACAGTCTGTTGCCGTTGCTC
>CAZSEG010000185.1:0-4108 GCA_964605875.1 uncultured Chitinophagaceae bacterium | reverse complement strand
GCGGTAAAATTACTATCATAATTTAATGGAGAGCCTTAAAGAAAATATACCGCAACTGCTTAAAGAAGTAAAGGAGCATACAACCAGCCGGTTCATAGAAAAATTATGTGCTGAATATCCTGATGCAGTTGCTTTTTCTACAAGTTTTGGTTGGGAAGATCAGGCTATCAGTCATTTTATTTTTTCAGAAAAACTACCCGCGCGTGTTTTTACTTTAGACACAGGCAGAAACTTTCCCGAAACCTATTCAACATGGAATGTTACAAATGAAAGATACGGAGTGAAGATAGAGGCAACCTTTCCAAAGTCGAAAGCAGTACAAAATTTGTTGGCAGAAAAAGGACCTTTGAGTTTTTATGAATCTGTTGCGAATAGAAAAGAGTGCTGCTATATCAGAAAAGTAGAGCCGCTTTTCCGCGCTTTGAAGGATGTGAAGATTTGGATAACCGGCATTCGTGCCGGGCAAAGCGAAGGGCGCAGAGAAATGCAACAAATTGAATGGGATGAAGCCCATCAGTGCATTAAATATCATCCGCTTTTCTACTGGACTTTTGAAGGAGTAAAAGCATTTATTACCGCAAATAATATTCCATACAATCCTTTACACGACAGGGGCTTTCCAAGCATTGGCTGCCAACCCTGCACCCGCGCAGTGCGCCCGGGCGAAGACTTTCGTGCAGGGCGTTGGTGGTGGGAAGACACCGGAAAAAAAGAATGTGGCTTACATACAAGTGATGTGCAAGATGATTTTGCAATTTAGAATTATCTGTTTTGCAGAATTATTATCGTAAATCACCTCCCAACTCAATGACATTGCTCTAACGGGATTACCTAATAATTCCTTTTCTGATACTGCTCAAACCAAGTGGGAGCATTTTGATATTCCTCCAGTTTTTGCTGTGTTTGTCGTTGGCGGTCAATGGATTCCAAAAGCCATTGATTGCCGTTTACATAACTCGATTTGGTGGTGTTGCGTTTTGGCTTCCAACAGGTGGCACAGGTTAGTTCGCCATTTTTAACGGGACCTTCGTAATAGTCGCCTCCGTCAAAATATGTGCCTTCTCCATGCGGCACTCCGTTCCTGAAATCACCAATATATTTTCTGCCATTGCCCCAGTCAAACATTCCTGAACCGTGTAACTCGCCATTTACAAAATTGCCCTGTGCGTATGCTTTATCGGTAAAGACTATTTTGCCTGCGCCATTGGGCGTTCCGTTTTTAAACAAGCCTTCATAATAGAACTTGGTGTCTGCAAGGGTGGCTTTGCCCCAACCTTCGGTACAGCCGCCCGAAACACATTTGTAGAATGAAGTGTTGGGCTTTGCTGCGGCAGCAACAGTTGAAGCAGAGGAGACCGTTGCAGCAGGCGGCTTGATGCCTTTGTTCACTTCGGCATAAAACATTTTTCTTTTGGCTTTGTCCCTGATTTCTTTGTCCACATCATAGCTGAAATAATCTATGCCATTGCCACCGCTTTTGTAGTTCACTAATAAATATGCCGAATCATTCAATACCATAATAAAGCGGTTTCTCAACACATAATCATAGTCATGCTCGGGGGCGGCTTTTTCCTGCTCGGAAAAGGTGAGCCTGATGTTCAGTTCGGTTGCTGCCTGTTCGGCAAGCGGTGGTCTGATGATTAAAGTGTTAATCTTTTTAGAATCGAAATAGTAAGCGATGGTGTAGTCGTTTTTGTCGGCAGCATCGGCAGTAAGATTGGTAACCCTTCGGCTTACCTTTGTTTTGTTACTGTCTAACATTGCCTCAATGGCTTGCTTTGAATATTCGGCACGGGTGGTTCTTCCATTGCCTGTAAACGACAGCATCTTGTATTTGTAAAGTATATCCAGCATTTGCTGGTCGGTTTTGGTTTTGCCTAATAAACTTGTAAGGTCGTTATGGATACTCTGCGCCTGAAAATTTAAGTATGCGAGGAAAATGCCTGCAAGCATCAAAACTATTTTATTGCTCATATCGGTTGCTTATTTGATTGCAAAATAAAAAGGGATTTGTAATTAAGTCTCTGACCTTTTGAAAGTTTTTACCTGAACTTCCAAGTACACTATGCTTGGAAAAACAGGTTACAACTATAATTTCACTCCACCGACTCAACATACCCTCTCAAGCCACTGTAAAAAACAGGATAATCCGACTCTGCTCCGCTTGCTACTTCATCTAATAATTCTTTGTGTTTGGGAACACGCAGCTTGTTTTGCATTTTCTCATTCACCCATTGTTTCAGCCATTTTAATACACGCTGCTCATTTTTCAGCGTTTTATTTCCCGCCATAAACCGTTGCGTATTTCTTATCAGGTTTTCCAACAATAAATGATTGCCGTTTTCTAAATGCGCAATAATATTCAGCGCCATTACTTTAGCGGTAAAATCTGCGCGGATATTAAATTCCTTATTATTGAGATAGGCATTTACCTTGTCTAACAAATTTGAATAATCAGCGCCCTTTAAGTCCACCAGCATGGCATTCAAATCAAGTATCATCAAAAAATCTTTGCGAATAGTTTTAAGCAGTTCGGGGCGTGTTTTCAAGTGCGTTGCCGTTAATGATTTCAGTTGTTTTATATCATTCATATAAAATGAATAGAGGTAATGGTGATAAGCATAATAAGCGAAGCGGTAATTCCGCTGCACCGATGATACAAGCTCAATTTTATTCAGCTTTTCAAGATGACCAGAAAACTCTTTTATATGACCGGTATTGACGTGCTGAAAAAAGAAATGCAGGAATTGAGAAGGTTGATAGGGAAGTAGCAGTGAAATACAAGTAGGCAGTAGGCAGCGTTTAGGTACTGCCTACTGCTCACTGCATTACGGCTGTTCAATCCGTCAATGGTCAATCTGTAAATAGTCAATCAGTGTAATCCAATAATCTGCGTAATCATCACTTGTGTAATCATTGCTTGCAGCGTAATCATCACTTCGTGCAAATCCGTCAATGGTCAATCCGTAAATCTGTAAATGAAAAATCAGTGTAATCCTATAATCTGTGTAATCATCATTTATGTATCATCATTCATGTGTCCAAGTAAGAATCCCCTAATTTTTCGTCTTAAAAACATCATTTATTTATTCAAATTTGCGCGGCATTTAACATTAAGATGTTGCATAGAGTAGTAATTACGGGGCTTGGCATTTATTCATCCATAGGTAAAAATTTAGACGAGGTGCGCGATTCGCTGCACAAAGGCAAATCGGGCATTGTGTTTGACCAGGTGCGCAAAGATTTCGGTTATCGTTCCGCGCTCACGGGTTTTGTGGAACGTCCGCAACTGAAAGGTGTGTTAGACAGGCGCGCGCGGGTAATGCTCTCCGAGCCGGGCGAGTACGCATACATGGCAACTGCCGATGCGCTGAAAATGGCAGGCATTGACTATGATTATTTAGATGCGAACGAAACAGGTATTCTCTACGGAAACGACAGTACCGCGCAAGCTGTGGTAGAATCAACAGATATTATCCGCGAGAAAAAGAATACGGTGTTTGTGGGCAGCGGTGCGGTGTTTCAAACCATGAACTCCACGGTGAACATGAACCTTGCCACCATCTTCAAATTGCGCGGCATCAACTTTACGGTAAGTGCCGCCTGCGCAAGCAGTTCCCATTCTATCGGCATTGCGTTTATGATGATTCGGCACGGCTATCAGGAAAGGATTGTTTGCGGTGGCGCACAGGAACTGAACATCTACTCGATGGGAACTTTTGATGCGCTTGCAGCATTTTCTGAAAGAGAAAGCGACCCGACAAAAGCATCGCGCCCGTTTGACAAAGACCGTGACGGCTTAATACCAAGCGGAGGCGCAGCAACCGTAATCATAGAATCGTTGGAAAGCGCGCAGCGCAGAGGTGCAAAAATATTGGGCGAAATTGTGGGCTACGGATTTTCATCCAATGGCGGACACATTTCCAATCCATCGGTGGAAGGACCAAGCCGCTCGTTGCAGATGTGTTTGAAAGATGCTGCGGTGAATGCTGCCGATATTGATTACATCAATGCACACGCCACTTCTACGCCACAGGGCGATGCTTCGGAAGCACAGCCTATCCACGCGATATTTGGCGACAGCCGCCCTTTGGTGAGCAGCACAAAA
>CAZSEG010000184.1:0-5214 GCA_964605875.1 uncultured Chitinophagaceae bacterium | reverse complement strand
GGTTAAAGTTACCAACTGACCAAGATTCGGGTCGGAAGCGGTAACTAACATTTGCAATAAATCTCCGGCACGAATACAGGTATCATTTAGTTCTGAAACTACCGGAGGTTGATTCTGTCGCGAATCAATAATAATATGAAAATCGCGCAGAATAGTTCCCATCAAAATGCCGCGCCTGTATTCGCGTATAAGAATACCAACATTATACAAGCCTTGAAGTTTTGGAGTTGTCCAAGTAATTTCACCTGTAAAGCGATTGAGAGAAAATACATTGTTGGGGTCATTTGCAGTAGGTACATTTTGAGGATTCTTCCAATTGGGAACTTCCGCCCCGAAATTTTTTAATGGTGCTGTAACGTCAAAAGTCAAGCTGTCGCCATCGGGGTCAAACGGGTTTAAACTATGCGTAAAAATCTCGTTTACGTTTCCATAATCGAAGGGATCTTGATAAAAAATTGGAGAATTGTTGTAGCCGAGACTTGCTATATCCGCAGGAAAGCGAAGCGTATCTTCAATAAAAAAATCAATAAGATTCGTATTGTAACCACCATTGATATTGATAACATTAGCCACCCGTGCAGGATCCCAAAATGAAATCACGTAATAATTGAGCGGTGGCGGTGGCACTCCGGGATAAGTGTGTGTGCCGATGTACAGGTTGCGCTTGAAACCAAAACCAACCGCTTCGCCTTTGTGGCTGCCTCCGATTATTGGTCCATTGACGCGCGAAAGCAACTCCGGAGGCGACTTGTCGCCCCAGTCAATACGAATAGTGTCGCGGTCGGCAGCGTTATCTTCCGCAATGGTTCTGATAGTAACGCGATAAGTGAAAGGCGCAATCAACTCATAAGTTATTTCTCCAGCACGATAGTGCGTTGCAAAAACATCTTCTGCATAAAAGCAAAAACAAAAAGTTAGTAAGAAAAAAATATGCTGTATAGAAAATTGCATCTGCACAAACCTAAAAGAAAAACCTTAAAACTTTTTTCAATTAACAAGACTGCACAATGTTCTGAAAGGTTTGCATACCAGCGATTTGCATTTTGTGTAAATTCGCGTTTCATTAAATGTTTGCAGCTTATGTTGACAACCACAATTTCAGATTTTAAAAAAGATGTACTAAAGTATTTTGACCGTGTGTCAGAAAATTTTGAAACGCTTATCATCAATCGCGGCAAAGATAGCGGTGTTGTGATTATGTCTTTAAACGAATACTATTCTTTGCTTGCAACAAATCATGAATTATCTTCAAAAAAAAACGAAAAGAGGCTTGATGCTGCGATTAAAAAGCTGGCAAAAGGAACTTCTTTTCAAAAAGAATTTCAATCTAAAATCTAAAAAAATTGTCTGAAACTTTTTCAATAAAACTGCCGCAGTTTGAAGGTCCTTTTGACCTTTTGCTTTTCTTCATCGAGCGCGATGAATTGGATATTTACGACATCCCTATTTTCAAAATCACCGAAGATTTTCTCACCTACATCCACCAAATGGAAGTGATGAATATCGAGCTGGCAAGTGAGTTTATCTTGGTAGCTGCAACACTGATGCGCATTAAAGCGAAAATGCTTTTGCCCCGCAAAGAATTAGATGAGCAAGGCAAAGAGATTGACCCGCGTGAAGAATTGGTGAATCGCCTGATTGAATATAAAAAATTCAAAGAGGCGACAGAAGAATTGCGCCTGATGGAAGACGAGCGGCAAAGCATTTCAAAACGCGGCAATGCGCCATTCGAGACGCAGGAAATTGCTGCAATTTTTGAAACAGAATATGAAATGCAAAGCCTGACCATGTTCAGGCTGATGAAGGCTTTTCAAAATGTAATTACAAGATTAGACAGAGAAAAAAATAAGGTGGTTCATACCGTAGAGCAGCCGCCATACACCATTTCGGGCGAAAAAATGGTGTTGCTCGAAATAGTAAAAACGGGCGATAAATTTCCATTTGAAAAAGTGTTTGAAGCCTGTGAAAACCGCATTCACGCAATCTTTATTTTCCTGAGCATGTTGGAGTTGATTCAGGAAAAACAATTAGGCATCACCATTGGCGAAGGCTATAATAATTTTTGGATAACAAGGCTTGAAAGGGTGGAAGAAGAAGCACAAGAGGAAAAATAAATACGTGTTATTTTATTGGTATGAAATTTTCTGATTTAGATATAAATGGTGTTTACACCTATGCCGATTACCTTACTTGGACGTTTAATGAGCGTGTAGAACTCATTAAAGGAAAATTATTCAACATTAGTAACGCATCTAATTTGAACCATCAAAAGGTTTCGCGAGAAGTAAGCTACGCATTATTTAACTTTATGAAAGTCTATTCTTGTCAGGTATTTTCCGCTCCTTTTGATGTGCGCTTAACCAAACGGGACAACTCTACAGACAAGCAAGTAACAACCGTTGTTCAGCCTGATATTTGCGTGGTTTGCGATGAATCGAAATTAGATATGAAAGGCTGCTTAGGCGCACCGGATTTGATTGTGGAAATTCTTTCGCCACATACCACCAAACGCGACCTGACTGTAAAATATAAACTGTATGAAGAAAACGGTGTGAAAGAATATTGGGTGGCTTCGCCCGATGCAAAAACACTGATTATTTACACATTGAACGATAAAGGAAAATACGAAAGCAGCAGGCTTTTTACTTTGGGTGATGTAGTTGCTTCAAAAGTTTTGAAAGGCTTTAAACTGCAATTGGATGATGTGTTTAATTTTTGATAAAGTCTGACCAAGGTCAGACCATGTAAACTACAACACCTCCACCAAAGCATTTTCGCCACTAAAATTAATTCCAAATTCAGTAATTGTATTGGCTGATTCGGCATTGAATGGCGCACTTACTTTTATGTAATTATCGGTGTAGCCGTGCATTTCATCACCGTTTTTTTCCGCTTCCCACAACACGCTGCGCGTTGTGTTTTCATGTTGGCGATAAAAAGCAACCCGTTTTTTTTCGCTTAAAATACGCAACATTTTATTGCGTTTTTTGCGCTCTTCCACCGGCACAATTTCTGCCATGATTGCAGCCTTTGTGTTGGCGCGTTCCGAATAAGTGAAAACGTGCAGGTAGCTTATATTCAACTCATTCAAAAAATTGTAAGTGTCTAAAAAATCCTGTTCCGTTTCGCCCGGAAAACCAACAATCACATCCACACCAATACAGGCATGAGGCATTGCAGATTTTATCACAGCAACCCTTTCGGCATACAATTCGCGCAAATATTTTCTGCGCATAAATTTCAAAATACGATTGCTGCCGCTTTGCAATGGAATATGAAAATGCGGCATAAACTTTTCAGACTTTGAAACGAACCGAATGATGTCTTCTGAAAGTAAATTAGGTTCGATGGATGAAATGCGAAAACGCTGCACATTCACTTCTTCTTCCAAAGTTTTAATCAACTCAAAAAATGTTTCTTGGGTTCTTTCATTGCCATCGGGAGTTTTGCCGAAGTCGCCAATGTTTACACCCGTAAGCACAATTTCTTTCACACCCGATTCAGCAGCTTTTTTAGCCGAAGCAACAGTTTCTGAAATTGTATTGCTGCGGCTTGCGCCACGCGCCAAAGGAATGGTGCAAAATGCGCAGTGATAATCGCAGCCGTCTTGAACTTTCAAAAATGTGCGCGTTCTTTCGCCTTGACTCCATGCAGGAGAAAAGAAAGCGACATCGTCAATTTCTCCTGCTTCAACAATTGCAGTTTCAGCGGTTTCTAATTTTGAAATATGCTCATGCAGCTTGAATTTCTCTTTTGCGCCCAGCACCATGCTTACTCCATGTATTGCAGCAATCGCTTCGGGCTTCAACTGCGCATAACAACCTATAATAATCACCTTTGCATCGGGATTGCTTTTCAGCGCGCGCTTTACAATCTGCTTGGTTTCCTTATCGGCATTTTCTGTTACTGAGCAGGTATTGATAACAAAGAAATCAGCAGGTTCGCTAAACTCCAATTTGCTGTAACCGTTATCCGATAAAGTGCGCGCAATAGCAGCCGTTTCCGCAAAGTTCAGTTTGCAGCCAAGCGTGTGAAATGCTACGGTTGGTGATTGCCAGGACATATAATGTGTAAAAATTCGGGGCGAAGATAGAACAGACTATCTTAAATAAATATTTTTGCCCAACATTCGTTTTATCCATACATTTTTCGGAAATTCGGCAAATTATTACTACCAACTTTGTGATAGAGCAGCTATACAATCGCTTTTTTTCAAACGATAAAGAATTTGTTTCCTTTTTGAAGGCAATCACAGGTATTGCGCCCAAGCGTTTGCGTTTATACAAACAGGTTTTCAGCCACCGTTCCAAGTTTGCGGAGCCTGATAAAAACAACGAGCGTTTAGAACTTTTGGGCGATAGCGTGCTGGATGCCTGCGTGTGCGATTATCTTTATAAAAAGTATCCGTATAAAGATGAAGGCTTTATCACTTCGTTGCGCAGCAAGGTTGTAAACCGCAAGCAGTTGAACGGGTTGGGCGAGCGGCTCGGCTTGCTTTCAAAACTCGATTTTCATAAACGGCAATTGGGCGAAGCGGGCAAAGACATGGCTGGCAACACTTTCGAGGCTTTGGTTGGCGCGTTGTATTTAGATGCGGGCTTTGATGAAACCAGAAAATTTGTTCAGAAAAGAGTGCTGACGCGCCTGTTGGATATTGACGATATTGCAGCCACCGAATATGATTACAAAAGCAAGCTCTATCAATATTCGCAGCGCGAAAGCAAAGCATTGGAATTTAAATTACACGAGCAAAGCAAGCGCAGCAACCGTAGCTATTTTGTGATTCACGTATTGGTGAACGACCGGTTTGTTGCTGCCGGAGAAGGCTTCAGCAAAAAAGTTGCCGAACAAAGCGCAGCATTGAATGCAGTGAAAAAAATGGAGATAGTGATTTGAAGATTTGTCGGGCGAAATAATGCTCAACAGTTTCACACTATTCCGCACATTTCTATTTTCGGCACTTCAAAAACAATACATGAGCGGAACAATCAAATTTGGAACAGACGGATGGCGCGCCATTATCGGCAAAGATTTTATTACGGAAAATGTGGCGCGCGTTGCCAAAGCCACTGCCGACTGGGTGTTGCAGCACAATTCAAATCCCGCAATTGCCGTTGGTTTCGATTGCCGTTTTGGCGGTTCGCTTTTTGCGCAAACAGCCATCAATGTTTTTTGTGCGCACAACATTAAGGTGTATTACGATACCAATTTTGT
>CAZSEG010000183.1:0-5215 GCA_964605875.1 uncultured Chitinophagaceae bacterium | reverse complement strand
AGGCATAGGCTATTACGTTTTAAACTATGTTGAAAAAATAGAAAAGGCACATGCGGATTCCGGAAAAACTATCAAAAAGCAAAACGAGCATCTGGAAGCAATTGTTGAAGTGCGCACCCGCGCATTGCAGGAAAGCAACCAAAGCCTGCGCGAGTTTGCTTATGTTGTCAGCCACGATTTAAAAGAACCTCTGCGCACGGTAAATGGCTTTGTATCACTTGCGCGCAAAACGCTGGATGCAAACGGAACGCAAAATACTGATGCTGATTTGCTGCTGGCACATGCGCAAAAAGGCACCGAACAAATGGATGCGCTTATTAAAGATATTTTGGAGTATTCGCGCTTATCAAATATTTTACCTGCTACACAAGTTGTGAATCTGAATACAGTTCTCAATAATATAAGTGAGCGTTTAACGCAGTCAATAGCTGAAACAAATACAGTTTTAAATATTGAAAAACTGCCTAACCTGCTTGGCGAACAACTTTTGATTACACAACTGTTTCAAAACTTAATTTCTAATGCAATCAAATACCGGCATCCAGAAAGAAGTCCGGTGGTAACGGTTGGTTGTGAAGAAAAAAACGGTGTGAATGAAATTTACATCAAAGATAACGGCATTGGCATTGCCGAACAAAACTTCACTACAATTTTTGAAGCCTTTAAGCGGCTGCACGGGAATTCATCCAAGTATGAAGGCACGGGAATCGGGCTTGCCATTTGCAAGAAAATTACCGGAGTTTTGGGCGGCTCCATCCGCGTTGAAAGTGTTGAAGGCGAAGGCAGTGTTTTCTATTTAACGCTTCCTGTACAGTAGGTTTTTTCAAAACTTCCAGCTTCCGTTGATGAACGGAATAGCGTGATGCGCAGTTAAATCGTACTGCACGGGAACAACACTCACATAGCCGTTTGCAAGCGACCATTCGTCAGTATCTTCTCCGTGATCGTAGTTTACAAACTTACCCGTAAGCCAATAATATTTCTGTCCGAACGGGTCAAGGCGTTCGAGGTATTCTTCTTCCCATTTTGCAACTGCCTGACGGCAGATTCTCATGCCTTTAATCAACTCTAACGGCAGCTTGGGAATATTTACATTCAGCAACGAAGATTTGGGAATGCCGTTTTCCAAAACCTGTTTTGCAATGGTGATAGCATACTCTTTTGCCGCGCTGAAATCTGCTTCAATAGCATAATCCAACAGCGAAAAACCAATGGATGGAATCTGCTCTAAACTGGCTTCCACAGCCGCACTCATTGTGCCGCTGTAAATAATGTTGATAGATGAATTTGAACCGTGATTGATTCCGCTTACACACAAATCGGGCTTTCTGTCCAACACTTTGTCGTTGGCTAATTTCACGCAGTCCACCGGAGTGCCTGAGCACGAAAAAGATTTTACGCCTTCAAAAATTCCCATCTGCTGCAAGCGCAAAGGTTTGTTGATGGTAATGGCATGACCCATGCCGGACTGCGGAGAGTCGGGCGCAACCACCACTACTTCGCCTAAAGTTTTCATTGCTTCTACCAACGCTTTGATGCCGGGCGCGGTAATTCCATCGTCATTGGTTACTAATATCAGTGGTGATGCCATTTTATTTTTTGTTTAAAAGATGAATTATACGGTTAAGATTTCGGACAACTTTTGCAACGCTTTTCCTTCTTATATTTTTTGCAGCATTTCTTTTTCCGGCAGGTGAATTTTACCGATAGTTTTGATTGCAAAGGAGGAATAATTTCGTTTGGAGTAATGATTACACAGATGAGAGGATTACGCGGATAGCTACTGCCTGCTTTTTTCATTTTTCTTTTCTCATTTCTCATATAGTCAGCTCAATATCATTACAGAAGTTTTGTAATCAATTACCGCGCCTAATTGCAACAAAAGTTCCGAGCCGAGTATGCCATGTATTTTCTGTTTGTTTACTTTTTTGTAAGTGCCGTTTACGTGGTCAAGGTCAATGGCTGCGCAAGTGAATTTCTTAACGCTTGTTTTGCCAAACGCCAACTCGTCAATTTTACCGAAATAACTTTCGTGAACAACACTGTGTAAGCCGCTTGTTTCCTGCTTTACAGTTTTGAGTTTGTCTTTGCCGATGTGTTTTTCAAACCAACTTTTATCAATTACGGTTTTTGATGCTCCGGTATCTAAAAGGAAACGGCATTTTTTACCATTCACCTTTGCATTTAAAAAAACGTGATAGCCGCTCTTATCCAATTCTTCTATTGATAATTTCACTGAAACCGGTGATTGGATTTTTTCTTTTACAGATTTCTTTGTCATGACTTTTTATTGATGCGCGAAAGTATAAAAAGTAAGCAGTCTGTTTTCTTGCGCTTTTGCATCAATAAAGGTTTGCGTTTTTTTGGCTTAAATTCTGTTGCAGAATCGCATATCTTAGCCGCACAATGCAATCGAATCAATATAACGAACTCCTTAATAAATTAGATGCCTTCACGCGCAAGTTCTATCTGAATCAAATTTTGCGTGGCAGCATTTTCAGTGCAGTATATGTGCTGGCTTTGTTTCTGGTAGTAAATTTATTAGAGTACTATTTGTTTCTCGCGCCCGCTATGCGCAAGGTTTTGTTTTATGGTTTTGTGGGTTCATCGCTATTATTTGTTGTGCGTTTTATTGGTTTGCCTTTGTTGCATTATTACCGTTTGGGTAAATTGATTTCGCATGAACAGGCTGCGCAAATTATCGGCAAACATTTTACAGAGGTAAAAGATAAACTACTCAATATACTTCAACTGAATACGCAAACTGCTTCACAGCAATTTGATTTGTTGCAGGCAAGTATCAATCAGAAAATTTCAGATTTACGTCCCATCAATTTTTCGCTGGCAGTTGATTTAGGCGAAAATAAAAAGTATGTGAAGTATTTAGTACCGCCTGTTTTGGTGCTGCTGTTCATTATTATTGCTGCGCCAAGCGTAATTTCCGAAGGCACAAAAAGATTGTATTACAACAACCGCGATTTTGAAAAAGAAGCGCCATTTCGTTTTGTAATTGCGAATAAAAATTTGAAAGCATTACAGTTTTCGGATTTCACATTGGAAGTAAAAATTGAAGGCGATGCGCTGCCTGCCGAAGTGTATTTAGAAACGGCAAAGAATAAATTCAAGCTGAAAAAGAAAAGTGCAGATGTTTTCACGCACGAGTTCACAAACTTGCAACAGTCAGTGGAATTCAAATTGCAGGCAAGCGGTTTTTATTCTCAAGGCTACAAGATTGAAGTGCTGCCGAAACCTGTTATTTCTTCGTTTGATGTGAAATGCGATTATCCCGCTTATACCAACCGAACAGATGAAACTTTGCGCAACATTGGCGACCTTTCTGTTCCGCAGGGCACAAAACTTTCATGGCGATTTATTTCTGCAAACACCTCAAACATTCAAATCAAAATTGGCGATTCGCTATACACGGCAAAGTCAAATCCCGGTGGTGATTTTCTGTTTTCAAAAACTGCTTTGCAAAACATTCGCTACACACTTTTTATATCAAACGAAAATGTTTCGCAAGCCGATTCTGTTTCATACACATTGAATGTTGTACCGGATTTGTACCCCACCATTTCTGTTACAGAAAAACGTGATACTGCCAACCCGAATTATTACTACTACATTGGCGAAGCAGGCGATGATTACGGCATTCGCAACCTTACTTTCAACTATTCCATTGCGCGCGAAGATTCTTCAAACAAAGCATCTTCTATCAATAAAGTGATGAATGTTGCAGTGCCTGCGGGCAGCACACAGGCGCGTTTCACGCACTTTTGGAGTTGGAAAGAATTGGGCATTCAACCGGGCGACAGAATGACTTATTACTTTGAAGTGTGGGACAATGACGGCATCAATGGCAGCAAAAGCTCGCGCAGTGATGTAAAGACTTTCAACATGCCTTCGCAACGCGAAATGGAGAAAGAGTTGAGCAAAGACAGCAAGGAATTGAAAGATGAATTGAAGGCTTCGATGAAAAATGCGAAAGACCTGAAAGAGCAATTGCGTGAGGCTCAGGATAAAATGATGGAGAAGAAAAACCTGAACTGGGAAGACAAAAAAAATCTGAGTGATTTAGCTGATAAGCAAAAGCAATTGCAGGAGCAGTTGAAGGAAATTAAAGACAAGTTAAGCGAAACAACCAAGAAGCAGGAAGAGTTTAAACCTGTGAGCGAACAAGTGAAACAGAAGCAGGAAAAATTGCAGGAACTGTTTGACAAAGTATTGGATGATGAAATCAAAAAACTCTATGAAAAATTGGAGAAAATGCTCGAAGAGTTGAACAAGAAAGATGCCATGGAGAAAATGAGCGACATGGAAATGAGCAACGAAAAATTGGAGAAGGAATTGGATAGAATGTTGGAGTTTTTCAAGAAGTTAGAGTTCAACCAAAAGCTGGAAGAGACTGCAAACAAGTTGGAGCAATTAGCTAAGAAACAAGAAGAGCTTGCCAAGCAAACCGAGCAGCAAAAAGATGCTGCGCCAAACGATGCCAAAGCGCAGGAGCAACAAAAGCAGTTGCAGGAAGAACAGAAGAAGTTGCAAGAGCAATTGAAAGAAGCAAAAGAAGATGTGAAAGACCTGAAAAAGCTGAATGAAGAAAGCAAAAGCGAGCAGGATTTTAAAGAGGCTGAAAAGAACTTAGAAACTGCCGAGCAGCAAATGAAAGATGCGCAAGACCAAATGCAGCAGCAGCAAAACAGCAAAGCAGGCGGCAATCAAAAAAGCGCATCGAACAATATGAAGAATGCTGCGCAGAAAATGAAAGACATGAAAATGAAAATGGAACAGGATGCTATGGCAGAGGATATGAAAGCCATACGCCAGTTGCTTGAAAATATTGTGCGTCTTTCATTCGACCAGGAAAAATTGATGGCAGATTTGAAAGCCGTGAATGTGAACAATCCGAAGTATGTGCAGTTGATGAGTGCGCAACAAAAAATCAAAGAAAATTCAAAGATGGTAGAGGATAGCTTGTTTGCATTGGCGCGCAGACAGGAGAATATTTCCAGCTTTGTTACCAAGCAGATGAATGATGTGAACCGCTACCTTGCCAAAGCGATTACAAGGTTGGAAGACCGCTATGTTTCCAACGCTTTGAGCGACCAGCAATTTGTGATGACGGGTTACAATAATCTTGCTTTGATGTTGAGTGAATCTATGCAAAACATGCAGCAGCAAATGGCAGAAAGTGAAAGCCAGCAGCCGCAAGATG
>CAZSEG010000182.1:4916-5267 GCA_964605875.1 uncultured Chitinophagaceae bacterium | reverse complement strand
GCGGTGAACTGTTTGGCTTAATGCGCGTGCGCTCGCTGCAAATGAACGATGCGCACATCTATTGCACTACCGAGCAATTTGAAGAAGAGTTCATGAAAGTGAACGAACTCTATGTAAAGTATTTCAAGATTTTCGGCATCGAAAAATACCAGATGCGCTTCAGCACACACGAGCCTTCAAAGCTCGGGCAGAAGTACATCAACAACCCGGAAATGTGGAAGCAAACCGAAGAAATGGTGCGCAAAGTTTTGGTGAAAGGAGGCTTACCATTTGTAGAAGTTGCCGATGAAGCGGCTTTCTACGGACCTAAAATTGACATACAGATTTGGAGTGCCATCGGTCGTGAATTTA
>CAZSEG010000182.1:2047-4906 GCA_964605875.1 uncultured Chitinophagaceae bacterium | reverse complement strand
TACCATTGCTACCAATCAGGTGGATTTTGCACAAGCCGAGCGGTTCGACCTGTTTTTTACAAACGATAAAAATGAAAAGGAGCGACCGTTGATTATTCACCGCGCACCGCTTTCTACCCACGAACGGTTTATCGGTTTCCTGTTAGAGCATTATGCCGGCAAATTCCCGTTGTGGTTAGCTCCCGAGCAAATTGCCATTCTGCCCATCAGCGATAAATACTTGGATTACGCCAAAAAAGTTCAACTGCAATTGCAGGCAAAAGGCTTTTCGGTAACGGTGGATTCACGCAGCGAAAAAACGGGGCGTAAAATCCGCGATACGGAATTGCGCAAAGTGCCTTATATGTTGGTGGTTGGCGAAAATGAAGCTACCGAAAGAACTGTTGCCGTGCGCAAGCAGGGCAAAGGCGACCAAGGGGTAATTCCATTAGATACTTTTGTAGAAGATGTGTTGCGTGAAGTAGCAGCGTTTGAATAAACTATAAATGATTTCTCACATTCGTTGATTACACTTACACTATGGCTGAAACGAAAAAACGTTTGATAATCCGCGCATATTTTGTATCAATCCAACCGGCTTTATGAAATTCCGGTTTCAGATTCTTTACGCATTACACGACCGGAAAGCCTGCTCACCGTTAAGCCCTGCACTACAATAGAAAACACCACTACAAAATAGGTCATTTCCAGCAGCAGCCCTTTATATATTTCATCCGGAACAGATAATACCAGCGCAATTGACACCCCACCGCGCAGACCTCCCCAAACAAGGATAATGAGTGTGCCCTTGGTAAGTTTAGATTTGAACGGAACAATCAGGGAGGGAATCCAGATGGAAACAAACCGGGCAAAGAGCACCACAAATATGGAAACCACAGAAATCAGCCAGTAAGGTTCAAAGTCAGGAATCAACAGCAATTCAAACCCGATGAATAAGAACAGGATGGCATTCAGTATTTCATCCAGCAGTTCCCAAAATTTGGTGAGATAATCTTTTGTAAGGTCAGACATAGCCATTTTTTTACCGTAATTACCTATGATAAGTCCGGCAGATACCATTGTAAGCGGTCCTGATATATGAATGGAATGCGCAATCAGGTAACCACCCATCACCACCGATAATGTAATCAGAACGGAAACAATATAATCGTCTATATCTTTCATTGCCTTAGAGGCGGTGAACCCGAGCACAACGCCAAGCAACATGCCGCCCAAGGCTTCTTTGGCAAGCAGCCACGAAATTGTACCTATCGAAACAGAGGAGTCAGGAGTATGTATCAACTGTAATATCACTGCAAACAGCACCACCGCTATACCATCATTAAACAGCGACTCTCCGGTGATTTTCGTTTCCAGCGACTTTCTAACGTTGGCTTTTTTCAATATACCTAAAACCGCAATCGGGTCGGTAGGCGATATCAGCGCCCCAAACAGCAGGCAGTATAAAAAAGGAACTTCAATACTGAAAAATGGAAATAAATAGTAAAGAATACTGCCAATAGCAAAAGTGGATATGATAACACTGATGGTGGAAAAGGTGAGCACCGGCAGGCGTTGTTCCCTTAGGTCATTCAAATTTACATGTATAGCGCCCGCAAAGAGCAGGAAGTTAAGCATAGCGCCCATCAGCAATGCTGTAAAATCCAGTTCCGAAATCAGCTTAAACAATTTGCCGGTTGTTTCGGGGAATAAGCCGATGCCGCCAAAGCGGATGATAAGAGAAACAACAATTGCCATTAGCATAATGCCGATGGTAGAAGGCAACTTGAAAAACTTGTGATTGATGTAAGCAAAAAGAGATGCTAAAACAATAAGTATTGAAAACGAGTGATATAATTCCATATTAAGATAAGGGTGAAGACGGTTTGGTTAAACAATTATTTGCTGCCGAAATTTTCGGGCAGTTATTATAGGTATTATTTCTGTAAGCGGCAAACGAAGGCAAGGAGGAAGTTATTGCACGTCAAAATCATACTCAAAAAGTTGTAAATCAACACCGTTGCCTTCAGGTCTCCTTACAATCCAAACCCCTTGAAGTTTTTGTGCGCCTTTTTTAGAAGCAGGGATTTTAAATTTACAATAATTGTATTCATCCCTGAGTTTAACATAACCCGGCTTTAGTCCCCATCCTTCAACTTCTTTTTCCGAAGCATTGAAAGGTATAATGGCACTCATTCGTGTTCCACGCTCTTCATATAACTTATGCTTTAATGCCTCGTTATTAAACTCGCCCACAAAAATATTCAAGACTGAAGATGTCGAACTGCTGCTTACAAATAAATGTCCTTTAAAATCTTCGCCCATGTTTACCTTTTTTTGTTCAGGCACAATGGCGATTTCGCATCCCCATGAACAAGGCGCACAATCATAACAATCGGGGCTTGCTTCCATTTTTTCAAATGCTACAACCTGTAAGATGTTTACGTGATATTTTACCCATTTTTTCAGGATGTCTAAATCAGATAATTCCGTTACAGTTTTGTCGAAAGTAATGAAGTTTGATCCTCTACGGAAAGCATCATTCAGTAGTATAAAAAATGAATCGGTTTGCAGCAGCATCTTTATCTTGCGTATATCCTGTAAAGAATCAACTTTTGACAAGAGAGCCAAACGCGCTTCATCTATATTTTCATATCCTTCAAATTTCGCTTTGTAACGCGGGAAATGGCTATTAATGTAAACCCTTCTTTTTACATCTACATCAACCAGTCTTTTTTCCATATATTGATTTGACTTGTGTAAAAAAAGCTCAAATTGTTTCCGCTCATTTTTCATTTCATTTTGACATGAATAAATGAGCATCGCAAACACCAGTAAAATAAGATATTTCATCATCTGCTGACGAATATAAAAAAGCCC
>CAZSEG010000182.1:449-2037 GCA_964605875.1 uncultured Chitinophagaceae bacterium | reverse complement strand
CGAACAGCAAAGCGGTCGAAAATCGTAAAACGAAAACCGCTTACAACATTTCAAACACCCCCGCAATACCTTGTCCGCCACCGATGCAGGCGGAAACAATGCCGTATTGCGAATTGCGCGCGCGTTGCTCTTCCAACAATTTCATAAACAGGTAAGTGCCCGAAGCACCCAGCGGATGTCCCAAAGCTACTGCGCCAATTGTGGTAGAGTATTGTATAAACTACAACATAATCAAACAAAAGCCTATTCAAACCCAAACTCCGCAGCGATAATGCCCGCTTTGAAACTCTGTATTAAATCGCCATTGAAGGCGTGGCGATACACCGTTGAAGCCTGGATATAATCGTGCGCATCACTCAAATAAATGTCTGCATTTTTGGGGTCAATATTTATGGCATAAATATTTTTTCCACTGCCTGAAATTAAAACATTTGCAGCTAAATAAGCCGAACTTACAGGCATTTGAAACACATCGCCATCGCGCCACAGCAGGCGGTTGTTTTTGCCATCCAATCGCAGCAAACCGGGTTTCTTTCCTGCGGCAAAATCCAGAGTTGCTTCAATAGTTTTTGTTTCGGTATTGATTTTTACAAGGCTTGCGTTTTTGCCAAGCGAAGCATCCTCGCTGCATAGCACAAACGCGGTGTTGTCTTTTATTACAATGCTGTTAGGTTCGGTGGGCAGTGAAATTGTATGTGTTATTTTTTTTGATGAAACATTCACAACAATCACGTTTGCGGTGTAAGTGTCATTCAGTCTTGTGCGTTGCGCGATGAAAAGTTCGTTGCCTTTTGCTGCGATTTGTTCCGTCCACCCTGCGGTGGAAATAGTATCCAAAACTGTTTTTGCAAGCGGGTTGATAAGCCAGATTTTCTTGGCATACAATTCTGTTACAAACGCCAAATCATCTTTTACAAAATGCAGATAGCGCGGTGAACTTTGTGGAATATTTATCACGCCTTCTTCCTTGAAAGTGGTTTTGTTCAGCACAACAATTTTGCCCGAATTGTTTACCGTCACATAAGCCGAATTTCCTTTAAACACAATGCTTTGCCCCACATCGCCCAAAGTTTTTCCGTTGGCAGTGTTGTAAACATCATTGTAAACTTTTTGCGAATCGGGCAGATAAATATCTAATGAAGCATTTCCGAAATTGTACAAACCTTCATTTACAATCCAAACCTTTTGCGTTTTCGCATCGGGAAGTTGATTATTTTTTGTGGGTTCTTTTTCGCAGGAAGAAAAAAGGAAAGTAAGCAGTAAGCAGTAGGCAGTGGGCAGTAATTTTTGTCTTGTATCTCGTATATCTTGTTTCTTGGTTTGGGTTTCTATAAAAGAATAAACATTAAATTTGTCAAAAATTTTGGTGATGAAATACTTTATGATTGCTACAATTACAATCATTTCTCTTATGGGTTGTGAAAAAAAATGTTTTAAATGTGAACAAACATTGACATTGGTTAGTTCACCACAAGGAGGAGTTGCTCCAAAAGGCGAAAGAGTTTGTCCAACAAATGAAACTGATAGAGCATATTTAGAACAATCTTCATCATGTAAAGCTGTACTATAATTGGAATAAAGAGTTGCC
>CAZSEG010000182.1:0-439 GCA_964605875.1 uncultured Chitinophagaceae bacterium | reverse complement strand
GTGTTTTTCTGATTTCTGATTTCTGATTTCTGATTTCTTCATTTCTCTCTCATTTCAAATTAAACAAAACCGTTCCTTCAAAATTTCTGCCGGGCATGGCGCGTTGCGCCACATCTTCATAGCGGGTGTTGCAAATATTATTTACCCTGAAAGCAAGTTTTATAGTGGATGCGTGAATGGGAAATTCTTTGCTCAACTCTGCATCCAGCAAATAATAAACGGGTAGAAAATCTTGATTGTCTGTACTTACAAAACGAATGCCTGTGTAGCGGAAAACAGGGGAGATTAAAAACCTTTTGTAACCAATACTTAATCCTGCCGAAAGGCGATTGCGCGGCACATAAATCAGTTGCTTGCCAATGGCTTCGTTTGCATTGTTGTTGCCGGAAGTTTGTGTGTGGATGGTGTAGGCATAACTAAGGTTGGTACGTAAAGTGAA
>CAZSEG010000181.1:0-5296 GCA_964605875.1 uncultured Chitinophagaceae bacterium | reverse complement strand
CTCTCACCCCTCAACTATGTTTCTATGTGGTTATGAATGAATTTAGAATTTGTAAGAAAAACCTATTCCCAAAACCTCCGCAATCTGAACACCTCTGCGGGTTTTCGGCAGGGTTGTTCCATCGGGTTGCGTTACGGTATCCTGGAAACCATCGCGGTCTGCATCTACCGGAACCAACTCTCTCCAACGGTATTTTATACGCCAGAATAAAGATGCGCTGATGAATTTATTCACTTTAAAAATCAAGTCGTTTTGCCAGTCAATATCCACCTGTTGGCGCGCTTCTTTTCTCAATGCGGCATTGTCAATAATCTTTTCTTTGTAAAGGCTCACACCCACCGAATCGTTGATTGTGAAAGGATATGTATAATCATAATAAACCTCCAACTGTGTTTTGTAATTCACATTTTTCACAATGTCTTTTTGAAAGTTTGCTTTTAAATAAGCACCCGCGCTCACCAAAACACTTTTGCCGGATTGCAATCCAAATGCGGTTTCATCTACACGCTGCAGCCTGTCTTCAATCGGCACATTCATTATACGTGTTTCGCTTCTGTCAACAAAGGTAAAATCGGCTGTGATGGGTGAGAAGAACAAAGAAAAATATTCAACAGGTTTGTAGTTTAGACCGGGACCAATCTTCAAAAATGCCGGGGCAAAAATCTTTGAGTTCATGGTTTTGGAATATTCTTTTCCCGTAGAATCGGTTTTGTAAGTATAGCCACCGCCAAACTGTGTTTTAAAGTTCAAAATAAAGCTCATATCTAAGCCTTTGGCAATTTGATAACCCACAATAGAGTTGAATTGCAACAAATCATCACTTTTTTTGAAAGGATATTTTTTTCCGGGCACGCTGCGGTAGCGACCCAATGCCGCCATTCCGTATTTTGCTTCTAAGTTATTGTCCCAGCTTGCTTTTCCTTTTTTGTATTTGGTGTAGGCAAAGGCATTGAAATTTAAACTCAAAGCAAACTGGTTGCCCGGAACCCATTGGTAATATGCGGCTTGAGATGCGCTAAAACCAACAAAGCCGGCAAACTGCCATGCACTGTCTTTGCTTATCAGAATTTTATTTCCCTTATCATCCAATATAAAGGGCAATTGTTTTTTTTCGGCAAATGCACTTAGGCATACTAAGGCAATCAGTAGTGTAAAAAGTTGTTTCATAAATAATCAGTTTGTTTTTTGTTGCAGCAAAAATGCGGGCTAAGGGTTTTAATACATAGCGTATCGTCCACACCAAAGTATTCATGTGTCCATCATTCTAAAATCTGCTAATTCTTACCTATTCAACTTTTGATGTTTAAACGTAGATTACATTTACCATCATGTTAGGTCATCGCTTCGCGAAATATCTTGCCGAAAACAAATCGCCATTCGATAAACTGTTTGATATTTTCAAGCAGCTTATTACTTACACATCAGGCGATGTGTGGGAGGCTTTGAACTGGCTTACGGAATTAGATAAAGAGTATAAGCTCACGGATGAAAACTACGGCATCGGTGATTTTATTGAAGAGCTGAAGCAGCGCGGCTACCTGCGCGAAGAGCAGCCCGACAGCGGGCAATTTGCCATTACTTCTAAAATGGAACAAAGTATTCGTCAGAGTGCGTTGGATAAAATTTTTGGTAAGCTGAAACGCGGCACACAAGGCAATCACAAAACAAATTTTACGGGCAGCGGAGAAGAATCCATCGGAGAAATTCGCCCTTACAGATTTGGCGATGCACCTGAGCAAATTTCTATGTTAGATTCTTTTCGCAATGCACAAATTCATCATGGCATTGGCGAGTTCCGCATGACGGAGGATGATTTGGAAGTGATGGATAAAGAGCACAAAACGCAAACTTCTACTGTGTTAATGATTGACATTTCGCACAGCATGATTTTGTACGGTGAAGACAGAATCACACCTGCAAAAAATGTTGCAATGGCTTTGGCGGAATTGGTAAAGCGAAAATATCCGAAGGATACATTAGACATTATTGTTTTCGGAAATGATGCATGGCAAATTGAGTTGAAAGATTTGCCTTACCTGCAAGTTGGTCCATATCACACCAACACAGTTGCGGGCTTGGAACTGGCAATGGATATTTTGCGCAGAAAAAAGAATGCCAACAAGCAGATTTTTATGATAACCGATGGCAAACCAAGCTGCATAAAAGAGCATGGTCAGTATTACAAAAACAGCTTTGGCTTGGACAGGAAAATAGTAAACAAATGTCTGCGTCTGGCAACTGTGGCAAGGCGATTGAAAATCCCCATCACCACATTTATGATTGCCAGCGACCCATACCTGCAAAGTTTTGTGGAAGAGTTTACCGAAGCCAATAACGGCAAGGCGTTTTATACTTCGCTGCAAGGCTTGGGCGAATTTTTGTTTGAAGATTTTGAAAGAGGAAAGAAACGCAGAGTATAATTATTTTTCACGCAGAGAAAAGGAGAACGCAGAGTAACAGCCATTTTATTTTTATGAAACATAATGAACTAACATACACTATTATTCAAACAGCAATTGAAATTCACAAGGAATTAGGTCCGGGCTTGTTTGAGTCTGTTTACGAAGAAGTAATGTACATAGAATTGACAGCCAAAGGATTATTTGTAGAAAGGCAAAAAGCGATTCCTGTATTTTGGAAGGGTATCGAAATTGAAACTTCTTTCAGAGCAGATTTAGTTGTTGAAAACAAGGTAATTGTTGAATTAAAATCAGTTGAGGAATTACATAAATTAAATTTCAAGCAAGTTCAAAATCAACTTAAAATATCAAAGTTAAAAGTAGGCTTGCTGATTAACTTTAATGAAGTGCTTTTGAAAGACGGCATTCACAGAATAGTAAATGGCTATGAAGACGAATCAGGCATCTAATCCTCTGCGCTCTCCTTTTCTCTGCGTGAAAAAAATATCAGCGTAAAAAAATAACTGTATGCAAAAAATAAACACACTTGGCGAGTTAAAAGCCTCCGGTTACAAAAGCAAAACCATCAAAGATGAATTGCGTGAAAATCTGATTCAAAAATTGCAATCGGGTGCAAACGTTTTTGAAGGTATTATCGGCTACGAAGACACGGTGATTCCTGATATTGAACGCGCCATTCTTTCGCGCCACAATATCAATTTGCTGGGTTTGCGCGGGCAGGCAAAAACGCGCATTGCGCGACTTATGACCAACCTGCTGGATGAATGGATTCCGATAGTAGCGGGCAGTGAAATCAATGATGACCCTTTGCAACCGCTGTCGCGCTTTGCAAAAGATTTAATTGCAGCAAAAGGCGATGAAACACCTGTTGCGTGGCTGCACCGCAGCGAGCGTTATGCCGAAAAGTTAGCTACGCCCGATGTGAGTGTTGCCGATATGATTGGCGATGTTGACCCCATCAAGGCGGCTAACATTAAAATCAGCTATGCCGATGAAAGAGCGATTCACTTCGGCATCATCCCTCGCAGCAATCGCTGCATTTTTGTTATCAATGAATTGCCCGATTTGCAGCCACGTATTCAGGTTGCTTTGTTCAATATTTTGCAGGAAGGCGATGTGCAGATTCGCGGTTTTAAATTGCGGTTCAATTTAGATATTCAATTCATTTTTACGGCTAACCCCGAAGACTACACCAATCGCGGCAGCATTGTTACTCCATTGAAAGACCGTATTGGTTCGCAGATTCTTACGCACTATCCTAAAAGTATTGAGCAATCGAAAAAGATTACCCTTCAAGAAGCAAAAATTTCTGCCTCACAGAAAGAAAGAGTTGAAGTAGGGGAGTTAATCAAAACCCTGATTGAGCAAATTGCGATGGAAGCCCGCAGCAGTGAATTTGTGGATGCAAAAAGCGGTGTAAGTGCGCGGCTTACAATTGCTGCTTATGAAAATTTAGTCAGTGCCGCAGAGCGCAGAATTTTAATAAACAATGAAGCAAAAACTTATGCGCGCATCAGCGATTTGTATGGAACAATTGCCGCCATCAACGGCAAGATTGAATTGGTGTATGAAGGCGAGCAGGAAGGCGCGGCAATGGTTGCGCAGAACTTAATCGGCAAAGCCATTCGCAATTACTTTTTGCAATTGTTCACCGACCCCGGCAAGCTGAAAAAGAAAAAAGCAGCATCGCCTTATCAGTCAATTATAGATTGGTTTGCAGAAGGCAATGAATTGGATTTGCTGCTCACCGGGCGCGATGTTACTTTCAAAAAATTGCTGGATGCAATTCCCGCGTTAGATGAAATTATTGACAACCATTTGCAGGCGGTAAAAGGCAATGAACGCTATGTGATGAAAGAATTTATTCTTTACGCGCTTGCCGAACATTCGCAAATCGGAAAGGTGGTGCTGGAGCGTGCAATACAATTCAAAGATTTGTTCGGCTCTGTTTTCACAAGCAGAGATTTTAATTTGGATGAAAGCGAGTTGAATTAAATCCACCCTTCGCGAACGGCTTTTACCAACAATTCGTTTACTGTATCGCAGTCGGATTTTCGTAAAATATTTTTGCGGTGTGTGCTTACGGTGTGCAGGCTCCGGCACAATGTTTCGGCAATGTGCTTGCTGCTTTTGCCTTGTATCATGTATTTGAGTATTTCCTGTTCTCCACGGGTAAATAATTTTTTGCAGGGAGAAAATTCCTCTTCCTTATATACATTGTAATACGATGGCGCCCCCTGCATACCGATAAAAGACAGCTTCGGGGTTCCCTGCACGTTCAGGTGTTCTATATCCGTAAAAATACCTATGGTACGCGCGCCCCCTTCGGGAAAATAATATGCCGGAATTACCTGCTGCAATATTCTTTTGTATTCCCCTTTTCCGGTAAGCATACGATAGTCGTAAGAGAATTTGTATTTGAAAAAAAGCTCGGGGGACAGCCCCGAAAAAAATCTTACAGCGCATTGCTCGTAGTGATAGTAATACGGAATATCTTCGGGATGCACTCCCTCCATAAGCACGGGAAGCGCAAATTCATCGGGCAGGTAGCTTAATACGGATGCTACTTCGGGGCTTACATACTCCATGTTTGCGGTGCGGGTATTAAAGATGATGTAGAAGCTGGGACCCGGTTGAAAAGTATCGAGATAATGACTTATCAGCTCCTTTTGCGAAATATCTATTTGCTCTGTTGCGGCAACAGGAATACGCTCCCATATTTTCAGCAGGGTTTCTACTTTTTCATCTTTTAATTGCTTTTTTTTCATTTTGTCTGTCATAAATTGTGTTTGAAAAATAAAAAGATATTAGACCTCTTCGGAAAATAGTCGCCTTCATAGCAAGAAGTCTTCGACTACGCTGCCAATGACACATTT
>CAZSEG010000180.1:0-5376 GCA_964605875.1 uncultured Chitinophagaceae bacterium | reverse complement strand
GCCGAAACTATCCACGGCGGTCTGGATCAGCGCCTCGGCCTGTGCCCAGTCAGCGACGTTGGATCCGTTGCTGACGGCTTCCCCACCGGCAGCGGTGATCTCGTCGACAACGGCCTGCGCGGCGCTGCCACCGCCGGCCGGTGAACCATCCAGGCCGACACCGATGTCGTTGACCACGACGCGGGCCCCCTCCGCGGCAAACGCCAGGGCATGCGCCCGGCCAATACCGCCGCCGGCTCCCGTCACGATGACCACGCGGCCGTCGAGCAGTCCCATATCCGTTGTCTCCTTTGTTATTTGATGTTTGCAGTGGTGGTGGCGAGATAGTGCGGGGGTTCGCCGCCGCCGTGCACTTCCAGCGATGCTCCACTGATGTAACTGGCCGCATCGGAGGCCAGGAACGCCGTCGCCCAGCCGATGTCGGCGGGCTTGGCGAGCCGACCCAACGGCACGTTCTTCGAAATCGCGGCGACCGAATCTGCATCGCCGTAGAACAATTCGGACTGTTCGGTCTCCACCATGCCCACCACCACCGAGTTGACCCGGACCTTCGGCGCCCATTCCACGGCCAGCGTGGCGGTCAGATTCTCCAGACCCGCCTTGGCCGCACCGTAGGCAGCGGTGCCCGGCGTCGGCCGGCGTCCGCTGACGCTCGAGATATTGACAATGGACCCACCGGTGGCCTGTTCCTGCATGACGGCGTTGGCGTGCTGAGCCACCTGTAGCGGTCCGATCAGGTTCAACTCGATGATCTTGCGGCTGAAGTTGGCGGTGGCTTCCGCGGCGTTGACGTAGGGCGAGCCGCCGGCGTTGTTCACCACCACGTCGAGTCGGCCGTGTCGCTGCACAATCGTGTCGATCAACGCGCGGACTGAATCGTCGTCGCGCACATCGCAGGCAACGGCTAAAACTTTACCGCCTGTTTCGGCTTCCAATTCTTTTGCAGTTTGCTCCAGCACTTCAATTCTGCGGCTGGTAATCACGGCATTGGCGCCTAATTGCAAAAAGTAGCGCGTCATAGATTTTCCAAGCCCTGTGCCGCCACCTGTAACGATAATTGTTTTTCCTTTCAGCGCGTTATCGCGCAACATTGGTTCGTTGTACATTTTCTTTTGATTTATTATTTATGAATGATTATTGATTACTCTTTTTTGTCATGGTGAGCGTAGTCGAACCATCAATACTGCCCTGTATTCAGCAACACTAATGTACAGGCATCTTCGGTTTCGATTCCAGCATTTTCAGCCAGCGTTTTCAATTCCTCATTTTCTGTTCCGGGGTTGAAAATAATGCGCAAAGGCTTCAAAGCAATGATGTTTTCATAATACTGTTTCTGGAGTGTCGGATTCAGATACATTGTAACTGTATGCACTCTTTCATTGGTTGGAAATTCCTTTTCAATACGCACATCTTCTATCTGCCCTATTGCTGCACCAACGGCAATTACATCATGCTGATAACTGCGCAACAGGCGCACCGCTTTGTTGCTGTATCTGTCAGGTTTTACCGATGCTCCAAGCACCAAAGTTTTTTTACTCATAAATCTCGCTTGCTATTTCAAAAACAGTTCACGAAGTAATACATATTTCCTTTTTTCACCCACACAAGGTGGATAAATTGAATAACAAAACCAACCGGCATACAACACATTCGCATCGTTTATTGAAACACCACCCGTGAAAGAGGTTACAAATATTACAACGGCAGAAGTTACTTACCGGTTCGCTAAAGAGGAAGTATTGGAAAATGCTTACCACCGCGAATTGCGTAAAGACACTTTGTATCTGGCAATGGTGTTAGGTAATAACTACGGAAAAAAAGTTCAGATGCAAACCGTTACCGAAGATGGAACTGTTGAACTGCATGGTGTTGTTCTTGCATTAAATGAAGAATTTATTTTCCTCAAAGGCGGAGCAAAAATTCCGGTGTGTGCAGTTTCGGAAGTGAAGGTTTATTAACCCATTGCTCGCTTCAATCTGTCATTTATCGCTCTTCCCAATCCTTCATCGGGAAAATGTTCGGCAAGGATAATTTCGCAATTGCTTTTATCGAAATGGCGCAACGCCTTAAAAAGATTGGAAGCTGCTTCATGCAAACTTCCCTTTGCTGAAAGCAACATTACTTCATCCTGAAAATTATTCCGGTATTCTTTAAAGGCAATCACGCCTTTCTTTTTGTTGCTGAATTTTTCTGCAAGCAATTTTACATCACCAACAATTAAAGGCTTTTTGGGTGCATAATGCGAAGCCAATTTGCCGGGCGCAGCGGGGTTAGATGATTGATTCAACTGCAATTCAACATTGCCGCATACTTGCTGAATCGCTTCTATACTCAATCCACCTAAGCGATGCACAATTACTTTATCATCAATCACTTCCAAAATAGTTGATTCCACACCCACGCTGCAATCGCCACCTTCTACAATAAACGGAATCCTGCCCTGCAACTGTTCAAACACGTGCTGCGCGGTTGTGGGGCTGATGTAACCAAAGGGATTTGCGCTTGGCGCAGCCAACGGAAAAGGCAATTGCTTCAACAACTGCTGCGCAACAGGATGCGCAGGAATACGCAAGCCGACCGTATCCAAACCCGATGTTACCAAATCAGGAATAATCGCTTGCTTCTTCAATAGTAAAGTAACAGGACCCGGCATAAATTTCTCTGCCAGTAACTTCGCAAGCGGTGGAACCTCCAGCGCATATTTTTCAATGCCTGCCACCGAATCAATATGCACAATCAAAGGGTCGAAAAACGGACGTTGCTTGGCTTCAAATATTTTCAGCACTGCCTTTTCATCCAAGGCATTTGCCGCCAAGCCGTAAACTGTTTCGGTAGGTATGGCAACAATTTCGCCTGCTTGCAGATAAACTACAGCCTGTTGTATATCGGAAGAAATTCGGGTAACCATTTTGATTTACAGATTTACCATTTACGGATTGAATGCAAGCAATGATTACGCTGATTTATGGATTACGCTGATTGACGATTGCCTACTGCCCACTGCTCATACTGCTTACTGTTTAAGCCGCTTTCAGCCTCATTTCCTGCCTGTGTTCAAACTGATATTCGGCATATTTCCTGTTCAGCACAAATTCTTTCACGCCTTTTTCCGATGGCAGTTCAAACATGGCTTCATTCATTATTGCTTCGCAGATGCTGCGCAAACCGCGCGCACCCAGGTTCAGTTCCAATGCTTTTTCCACCATGTAATCCAACGCATCTTCTTCCACTTTCAGCGCAATGCCTTCTGATTTAAAAATCTTTTTGTATTGCTTAATCAATGCATTCTTAGGCTCGGTAAGAATATCGCGCAAAGCATCTTTACCCAACGGATTCAAATGCGTTACCACAGGGATTCTTCCTATCAATTCAGGTATCAAACCAAAGCTGCGCAAATCGGCAGCCGTGATGTATTGCAGAAAGTTATCGGTTTCGGTTTTCTCCCTGTCTTTAGTTTTTTTAAAGCCAACTTTCGAGCGGTTCAAACGCGAAGCAATCAGCTTTTCAATTCCTTCAAACGCCCCACCGCATATAAACAGGATGTTCGAGGTATTCATCTTCACCAATTTCTGGTCGGGGTGTTTTCTTCCACCCTGTGGCGGCACTAAAACTTCCGCGCCTTCCAGCAATTTCAGCATACCCTGCTGCACGCCTTCTCCGCTCACATCACGCGTGACGGAAGGGTTATCGCCCTTGCGCGCCACCTTGTCTATTTCATCTATAAAAACAATGCCTCTTTCCGCAGCGGGAATATCAAAATTACAAGCCTGCAACAAGCGCGAAAGAATACTCTCCACATCTTCGCCCACATAACCCGCTTCGGTAAAAACCGTAGCATCGGCAATCGCAAAAGGCACATTCAGGTATTTGGCAATTGTTTTTGCAATCAGCGTTTTACCCGTACCCGTGTTGCCCACCAGCATCACGTTTGATTTTTCTATTTCCACATCATCCGTTTGGGTTTGGTTGATACGCTTGTAGTGATTGTACACCGCCACCGAAATTACCTTTTTGGCTTCTTCCTGCCCGATGATGTGCAGGTTCAGATGCGCAAAAATATCTTTGGGCTTAAACGAACTCAGCATCGGCTTGCCCTGCTTGGCGTTGGGGTTCATATCTTCATTGATAATCATCTGCGCCTGTGTAACACAGTTTTCGCAAATATGCCCATCATGACCCGTAACTAAAATCTGTACATCGCGCTTCCTGCGTCCGCAAAACGAGCAATGCGGCTCTTGTTCTCTCTTCATCATCTATTGAATAAATCGTTGCGCAAAGATAGGCTAAGAATAGACTTCTTCATAAATTTATCCGGCTTTATCCCTTTGAATGATAATCAAAGTGCGCTATGTCGGTTAATGCACATTCTGTATAACATAAAGAATATAAATTCGCGGCTCAATTTTAGAAATGAAAGTAGCATTGATTGGATACGGCAAAATGGGAAAAACCATCGAGCAAGTGATAAATGAGCAACAGGCAGGTGCAGATGAAATTGTGCTGAAAATCGGAGCGAACAACCTGAATGATTTTACGGTTGAAAATTTGCGCAGGGCTGATGTGGCAATTGAATTTACGCAACCCGAAGCGGCTATTGCCAATATCTGTAAATGCTTTGAAGCGGGTGTTCCGGTAGTGGTTGGCACAACGGCTTGGTTGAATCAATTGGAAGAAGTAACAAGAATTTGCAACGAAAAAAACGGAACCTTGTTTTATGCTCCGAATTTTTCTATCGGAGTAAATATTTTTTTTGAAGTAAACAGGCATCTTGCTGCGCTGATGAATCGTCAGCCGCAATATGAAGTGAGTATGGAAGAAATTCACCACACCGAAAAGAAAGATGCGCCAAGCGGCACGGCAATCAAAGCTGCGGAAGTGATGCTTGCTGAATTGCAAAGATATGATGCGTGGAAATTAGATGTTGCTGACAGTGCAAATGCTTTTCCGATTGTAGCTAAACGCGAACCGGAAGTACCCGGCACACACACAGTAACCTACAAATGCAGCGTGGATGAATTGGTGTTTACACATCAGGCACATTCGCGCAAGGGCTTTGCCGAAGGCGCTGTTGCGGCAGCGCGTTGGGTGATTGGTAAAAAAGGGGTATTTCAGATGAAGGATATGCTGGCGTTGTAAGCAGCTTTGAAATCATTGTTTCGATAGCAGTAATCCTCCTCATCAGAATCAGAATTTTCTTCAAATAATTTTTGATTACCCAAGTGCCTTGTTAAACTATATTCGCGCACAAATTTTACAACAAGCATATAATGATAAAGATAACATTACCCGATGGCGCAGTGCGCGAATACGAAGCAGGCACAAGCGCATTACAGGTGGCGGAAAGCATTTCGCAGGGTTTGGCACGCAAAGTATTGG
>CAZSEG010000179.1:0-5385 GCA_964605875.1 uncultured Chitinophagaceae bacterium | reverse complement strand
AACGTTTTTCGGCTTTGCGTAGTGGCGGTTTAGAAGAACGAATGTTGAATACAGCACAAACGTTTCATAGAAGCACTACCGTTCGATTTAGCACATCAGCCGCCATTACGCAAAACCGATGTTGGTAGCTGGGCTTTTCTGTTTCTTACTGTCTTTCCCGTGTCATTTCACAAGACCTTACAGCACTATATGTTTCTTATAAGAAACACTAAATTCAACTCCCCGAAAATACGCTTTTTTATCGTACCGAAAAAGTTAGTTTAAAATGTTTCGTTTGATAGTAGTTTGATTTAGTTTTCTACTACTTCTGCTGTTATCTCTTCTGTTTTTCCTTTCATTTTGCAATTAAACGGACAGCCCAAACATTGATGCGTTTGGTTGTAGCATAATCGGTCTTTGTGGGCTTTTATCATTTTTGCTTTCAGTCGTTTGAAGTTTACCCTTTTTTGTCGGTAGGCTTCCAATGGTGTAAGTCCGTTTAGTGAGCCGTGCGGTCGTTTGTCGTTGTAGTCGGGAATGACGTAATTTTGCAGATAGTTTGTAAGTTGTGTCTGGTTTTCTAATTGCTTCGGAAACAGATAATCGTACTTGATAATCTTGTTTACACTTTCAATCAAGGCGTTTGATTTCAGAATGTCTTTGAGTGCCACCAATTTTTCAATCGGGTAATCTTTGATAAAGGCTTCAACGTGCTTGTTGTTGTTTTCCGTGCCTCCGTCCACGATGAGCGAAGTTGAGATTTCGTCTGTTTCACTTGGTGAGATTTCTGCTTTGTTGATGGTTTCAATAAAAGTTTCCAATCGGATTTTTGCCGAAATAGTATCTGCCACACGCCACGATGTGATGTAGCGTGAGAAATTGTCCACCACAAAATAAATGTACGATGTTTTGCCGTCTGCCGTTTGGATTTCGGTAATGTCTGCGTGCCATTTTTCGTTGGGATAATTTGCCCTTACACCGACTTCGTATTGTTTTACAAATTTGCGTTTTCGTCTGCGTTTTACTTTTAAAAGCCGTGCGTATTTGTACCAAGTGTTTGGGTGTGCTTTGAGCAAATTTTTCTTTAAACCGTAATACGCAACGGAAATAATTGGCCAATGTAGATATTTTTCGTTGGTCAAAAGTCGGTGCATTTTATGCACTTCGTTTACGGTAAGTTGGTGCGGATAGGCGTTATTACAGAGTTTGGCTACGGAATGGTTACACTTAAAAAACGCTTCCATTGCCCACATTCGGTAAGTGCTTCGGCTGATACCGAAAACTTTTATTGCCTTCCCCATTCCGATTGTTTTCTTGCAACGCTGGATTGCATCAACAATTCGTTCTTTATGGTCTTTGAGTTTGTTTACATATTCACGACCTGTGCCGATGATATCTTTAAATGTTTTTGTAATGCGGTAAAACCCTTTTAATGCTGTTTGCATTATCTTGTCTTCCGACAGTTTTTTCATTACATCGTACAGTTCGTTAATGTCATCGTTCAGCTCATAGCCTACATATTTGTCGGGGGCTTCACGTTTCCATTTACTGATTAAACTACGGTGAATTTGTTTTCTATAAACATCGGGCAACAAATTTCTTTGCACCAAGTATTTTACTCTTGTGTCGTAACTTTTTCGGGTTGCAACTGTCATACTCTTTATCTCTTTTACTTAATCCAACAAAATTCTTTCAATTTCTTCACTTGCTTTTTTCATTGCTTCGCTTGTTTTGTCTTTCAGTTTTTGGGCTTGGTTGCGAATAATGGTAATGTGTTTAGAAATTTCTCGTTGGGTATCTAATGGTGGAACAGGAATGAATATTTTCAGCCATTCTTCAACTGTCAAATGTTTAATAACCGTACCAATACTAACTCTGTTGGCAATTTGCTTGTAGAGTTTTGTTGATAGCAAATATTTCAAAAAGTAGTTGTCAAGGTTTGGTTTGCAAGTAATACGCAAAATACCACTACTAATTATGTAGTCCTGTTCTTCTTCTACAACTACACAAAAGCCAATTGTTCCGTCTTTTGAATATAAAATTTCGCCAACCTTTGGTTGGTAGTTTTTTAGTTGCCTAAATTTTTCTTGACTGATTTTTTTGTCGGCATTTTCGTAGTTTATTGAAAAATCTGTGATGTCTGAAACTCTTACAAATGCCACACCATCTGAAACATATTCGTTAGAGCCAACTTCAATTCCTTTTTCATATTTAAAAATACTGTTGTTCAATGGGGCAATCGGATGTTTTCCTTTTCTAATTGCGGTGAAAATATTTTGAAAGTATGTTTGATGGTAAAACGGGTCAAACCTATTGCCTGAAATTTCCTTTATTGTTGCCTTAAATATTCTATTCTTCAAAATATTTTCAGGTGGTTCAGGTAATGTTATACCTAATTCTTTCAATAAATAATCATCAATACTTAAAAGTAGTTTTTCGGCTTCTGCTTCGTTCTTCTGTTTTTGTTCAATTACTTTATTTGTGATTTGCAAAATGCGTTTGTCTTCAATAATTGGAATAGAAAGCAATGCAGGATAATCTAACGCTGGTCTTGTTCCTCCTGCACTTCTTCTGCTTGCCAATTTTTCGCCAATGTCTGAATTTAGAAACGCTGCAAGCGTTTCACTAATTCCTTTGCTTCCTGTTTTTATTACGCAAACGTGCTGATTGATATTGCCGATAAATCCTTCGGGTGCAACCGATGCAACTGCCATTCGCCCAACGCCTGTAATCTTTACCAACAAATCTCCTGCTGAAACTTGGCTACGTTTCAACATTCCGTTATGCGTTTCGTGGTTAATGTATTTGCAGTCGTCAAATTCTAAAACACCTGTTGGCGAAAGATTTTGCACTCTTAAAAACGGTATTCCGTTTTCCTTTTCTGCATAATACAATTCGCTTTCCGTTGTCTTTGGTGTTGCTCCGCTTGAAACACTTACTACATAATCCCTTAATTTCTTTGGCTTCTTGGCTAATACTTTCTTTTCAAGTTCTAATAATTCGGGAACGTAAAAAAATGGGTCGAGGCGTTTTTCCAATTCGCTTTTTTGCAAAATGAAAACTCGTTTTGGATTGAGTGATTTTGAAATAGTATAACTGCTCATTACTTCTCTGTCTTGTTAATGTGAGCAATAAACCGGGCAAGTTCTTTTCCTATTTCAGTAAGTTCGTTGTTGTTGGTGTTTCGCCCTGTTGCATCATAGCCAATATCTTCGGCTATTGCCATAAAAATAGGGTAATCGCTTAAAGCGGTTTGTTTTGCTAAAAAATATTTCTCTGTCAATTCTTCTTTAAACAAATTCACTTTATCGGTAAACGCAGTTTGAACAGCCGACTTGTCGGCTTGTATTATTTCATTTATTTCTTTTTTGTTTGCCTTGGGATTTTTGGCTTTTGCATCTGCTTCTAATTTTTTAATTGCATCCGCTTTTTCCTTTTCCCATTTTTCAATGGTGGCAATATACTTTGTGTCGGTTTTTACTTTCTCTTTTAGCTTTTCTTTTTGATTGCTGATTTTTTCGGTTTGCTTCTCTTTGTGTTTGCGAACAAACAAAACAGAACTTTTAACTCCTGCACCAGTAGCACTAAAAGCAGTTTGAGGCATTGAAACAACGGCAACAATGCGATACATTTCTTCAATGTTATCTCTTACATATTGCAAACTACTGTTGGTTAAAATTCCGTCAGGAATTACAACTGCTAAATAACCGTGTTCAGTCAAAAACTTATGGCACTGCTCCAAAAACAAAACTTCGGTGGATTGGCTGTCACGCAAAGCGGCTTTGCCGCTTGTGGTTGTATTTAGCCAGTCAACTTCTTTTACTGCTAAGTTGTATTGGTGCATATAAGCCTTTTCAGTTTGCTTTATACTACTGCCGAAAGGTGGATTGGTAATGATGAAATCAAATGTGCCGTAAACAAATTCTTTGTTTTTTGATTTTGCTTGCATATCGGTATCACTCAAAAGACCGTCTGATGCAATTACGTTGGTGTGTCCGTCATCGTGAATAATCATATTCATTTTGGCGGTTCGGGCAATTTGGTCGTTAATCTCAATGCCAAACAGGTTTTTCTCTGCAAAGTCGTGCCAATGACGGAAATGGTCTTTTTCTTCTTTTACTTTATCGTAAAAATCGTTGGCTTGTTCTCTCACTTTGTCTAAAGCGTGTAAAAGAAAACCACCGCTACCGCAACTTGTATCTAATACTCGGCTGTGATTGTTAATTGGCAAACTGTCAACAATGAATTTTACAATTGGTCTTGGTGTAAAATACTGTCCGAAGTCGCCACGAAAGAAACTGCCCATAAAGGTTTCAAAGGCTTTGCCTTTGCTGTCAAGGTCAGTTTTGTTAAGGTTTATACGCTGAAAATATTTTACAATAGTCAGCGTTTCGGTTGCGGTTAAAGTAATATCGTCTTTAAAAACTTCGGGGTCTTTCTTTCTGCCTTGTTCGTAAAGTTCTTTGATACGTTCTAATAAATTTTCGGGTGTTTCGTCACGGAATAACTGAAAGTCGTAAGGTTGCCCGATTTTTCTTGGGTGTTTCTCGTCCCAAATTTTGCAGAAAATTAGTTTGTCTAATTCGTCAAAGGCTACACTTGGGTTTCTTTGTCCACCGCCCCAAAGTGCCTGATGCGATTGTATGAAAATCTTTGTCAGTTCATTTTCGCTTACAACTTGCAGTTCAAAGAATTTTTGTTTTGCATCGCCATATTCAACTTTGGGCTCGGCAACACTGTTGTTTTCTTCGGTGTTGCTTTGTGAAATTCCACCTTTCACATACTTGTATGGTGCGAGTTTATTTAAACCAAATTGAGGAATGTCAGGAATTTCAATCCTGCTTTTCGGCTTCTTGTCTGGAACTTCAAAATATTGGTCTTTGATGCGAGAAGTTGTCCAAACATATTTTGCACCTTCGGCAACAGCGTAGCTATATGCTTGGTCAACGGCAACATTGAATTGTTGGTCGGTGATGTCTTCTTTTTTGCACTCAACTAAGATGTAAGTTTCTTCACATTCATCGTCAGCGTAAACAATGATGTCGGCTTCTTTTGTTTCTGCACCCATTTGAACGGAAACAAATTGTTTGATGCGTTCAACAGGATAGTTGTAGATGAGTGCAAGTTTCAGAAATGTTTCTGCCTGAACTCTTTCTTCTGGATTATTGTAGTTCCGTTTTTTGTTTTGGTGGACATAAGTAATTTGCGTTTTGTCTTCGTCAAATCTTATTAGTCCTTTTAAAATGCCTTGCTCTGTTAAATTCATTTGCCGTTACCGATTTACGGTAACAAGTCAAACGGTCAATGTCGTGCAGTTACTTGTGTTTGTGCCGTGTCCCGTTAGCCTTGCTACCAACGGTTTGCCGCTTTGCGAAGGCGGGGATTTTCAGCACTAAACTTCATTAG
>CAZSEG010000178.1:417-5428 GCA_964605875.1 uncultured Chitinophagaceae bacterium | reverse complement strand
GCAACATCTGCTTCAACCGAATCAAAAATTCTGCCGCGACAAAACGGGTAGCCGAGATAATCAATTTCTCCGCCTGCCGCTCCGGCATATTCAAATTTTAGGCGATTATTAAAATCCAGAATTTTAGGCTGCGCAGCTGCAATTTTTTTGTTGCGTTCCATCATTTCAATCACGGGTGGCAACCAATTTTCCGCCACTTCAATATCGGAATTAAGCAACACATAATAATCAGATTTCACTTGCGCCAAAGCCGCCTGATAACCGCCCGCATAGCCTGTGTTTTCCTTCAAAATCAGCTGACTGACCTGCGGGAAATTTTTGAGCAAAAACTGAACCGAATCATCGGTGGAGGCATTGTCTGCCACAATCACTTTCGCCCATTCGTAATTCGAGTGCAGCAACACCGAAGGCAGAAACTTTTCAAGAAAATGTTTGCCATTCCAATTGAGAATTACAATGCTTACCGTTGGGTGATTCACGGGGCGAAGGTATGTTTCTGTTCACATAAAAAAAGCAGCACTTTTGCTTTTAAACTTTCTGACAAAACCGAAAATTATCAGGAGAAAAACCACAACAACCAAACTCCATTTTAAAGAAGTAAGCGAAGAAGCCAATCGTATCTGCCAGTCGGCAATATCGGGGTAATAAAAATGAAGCGAAGCGATACATATATTTTCTAAATAATCAATTCCAAGTATGCCTAACGGAAAAAGGTGAATATGTTGCCAAAAAATGCCTTGCGGGCTTGGTGATTTGTAAATTAATGCAATAATAATGACGAGTAAAAATGTATAAACTATGGGATAAAATGAATCCACTCCCAAACCGAATTTAATAGCATAATCTCTTGCTTCGGGCGTGTATTCAGCCAAATAAGTTCTTGCGCTGTCGGGCGAATAGCTGAATTGCAAATCAAGAATTTTCACATCCTTTCCTCCGCTAAGTTCTTTGAATTTATTAGCCCCTGTAGGCATGATGTAAGCGCCAAAAAGTATGTAAAGCAATATTGCCGCAATAAGAATTTTCCAATCGGCAATAGATGAAAAGTAGTGTGCAATGCGTGTAATCATAAATTGAAGAAAGTGAAAATTATTGAGAGTAATGAATGATTTGACGATTTGAAAATTTGATGATTTGAAAATTGAAAACAAGCAGGCAGTTTTAATCAGCGTAATCCTATAATCCGTGTAATCATCACTTGTGCAATCATTGCTTGTAATCAATCACACTTCAAAAATCTAAAATCAAACCCACATATTTGCGCCCATGCAAACAATTTCATCTACAAATTTTCAGTTTCCAAATCAGCAATCTGTGTATCACGGCAAGGTGCGCGATGTATATTTTTTTGAAGATAAAATTGCCGTAATCGCCAGCGACCGCATTTCTGCTTTCGATTTTATTTTGCCGAAACCAATTCCATATAAAGGTCAGGTGCTGAATTTGATTGCTTACCACTTTCTGCAAAACACAAAAGATATTTGCCCGAACTGGCTGCTTTCCGTACCGCATCCCAATGTTGCTATCGGTTTAAAATGCACGCCTATTCGGCTGGAAATGGTAGTGCGCGGTTATTTGGCGGGTCATGCTGCACGCACTTACAGCAGTGGCATTCGCACGCTTTGCGGTGTGCAGCTTCCCGAAGGTTTGAAAGAAAACGACCGACTTCCGCAACCGATTATTACGCCCGCTACAAAAGCCGAAGAAGGACATGATGAAGATATTTCGAGAGAAGATATTTTGAAACGAAATATTGTGTCGGAAGAAGTTTATTTAACATTAGAAAAGTACGCGCTTGCACTCTTTCAGCGCGGCACCGAAATGGCTGCCAAACAAGGTTTGATTTTGGTTGATACTAAATATGAATTCGGTTTGCACAATGGCGAAGTTTACCTGATTGATGAAATTCATACGCCTGATTCTTCGCGCTATTTTTATGCCGATGGATTTGACGAAAGACAAAGCAAAGGAGAGCAGCAACAACAGCTTTCAAAAGAGTTTGTGCGCCAGTGGCTGATAGAAAATAATTTTCAGGGAAAAGAAGGTCAGCAAATGCCCGACATGCCCGATAGCTTTGTAAATGAAATTACCGACAGATATATTCACCTGCATGATATGGTTACAGGCAATAAATTTGAGAAAAAGCAAAGCGATAATTTGTTGAAAGAAATAGAAGATGCTGTGCTGAAAAATCTTTAAAGACTGTTTAAACTTTTAAAACGAAATATTAAACCACATAGAAACATAGTTGGTTCCGATAGCGGGCTATGTCCAAAACTTGTTTTGGCTATGTAAACTTTACTCTTTTTGATTGCACACAGAGTAGAGGAGTACACAGAGTGGTTTGCTTACGCAAACCTTTCTCCCCTCAACTATGTTTCTATGAGGTTAATTAAGTTATTCCGCTTAAAACAACCCAAACAATTCCGCATCAATGCGTTGAATTACTTCGCCCAAAGCGTTTTTGTCATCGGCAAAATTTACCTTTTCTACATCAATAATCAGTATGCGACCATCGGTGTAAGAAGTAACCCACTTTTCGTAATATTCATTCAGTCTGCGCAAATAATCCAAGCGCAAATTATCTTCATATTCTCTGCCTCTGCGTTGAATTTGATTCACCAAAGTAGGCACCGAAGCGCGTAGATAAATCAACAAGTCAGGCTTTCTGATTAAGCCGCTAACGGTTTCATAAAGGCTTCTGTAATTTTCAAAATCGCGCGAACTCATCAAGCCCATTGCATGAAGATTAGGCGCAAAAATGAAAGCATCTTCATGTATCGTTCTATCCTGAATTACAGTTTCCTCACCGTTCTGAATTTCAACAATCTGCTTAAAGCGCTGATTCAAAAAATAGATTTGAAGATTGAAGCTCCAGCGTGTCATTTCTTCATAAAAATCATTCAGGTATGGATTGTTGTCCACGTCCTCAAACTGCGGCAGCCAGCCGTAATGCTTTGAAAGCAGTTGCGTAAGCGTTGTTTTGCCCGATCCGATATTTCCCGCAATTGCGATATGCTTAACAGGAAGTTTTGTGCGTGTAGCAGCAGCAACTTTTTTAGCAGTTTCCTGTGCTGCTTTAGGCTTTGCAGCAACAACTTTCTTTACAGGTTTTGCTGCTACTTTTTTTACAGGTGCTGCTTTTTTTGCAACAACCACTTTTTTAGAAGCAACCACTTTTTTTGCAGGAGCAGCTACTTTTTTAGCCACAACTTTTTTAGCAGGAGCGTTCTTTGCTGCTGTCTTTTTCGCAACAGGTTTAGTTGCCGCTTTTTTCTTTGTAGAAGGTTTAGTTTTTGCCATAGAATATTGCTCTTGTGCCGAAAATATAAAAATGTTGTTTGCTTAAAACTTTTTGAAGCCAATTATTTCTCTCACATCATTCAATGTGCGCTGTGCGCTGGCTCGCGCTTTCTCTCCGCCTTCGTTAAGTACCTTGCTTAAATACTTATCGTCTGCCGAAATTTCTTTAATGCGCTCACTTATCGGTGCAATAAATTTCACCATGTCTTCACCCAATTGCTTTTTGAAATCACCATAGCGAATGGTGCAATTATTATATGCAGCATCAAAAAAATCAAAAGTATCTTTTGTTGAAATCAGTTGCATGATGTCGAAGAGATTTTGAACGGGAACAGATTTTTCGCTGTTCATTTCTGTTGGACCCGAATCGGTAACAGCGCGCAGCATTTTCTTTCTGATTGCATCAGGTTCATCATCTAAAAAAATCACTGTGCTTTCACCTTTCGATTTGCTCATCTTTCCTTCGCCATCTAAACTTGGAATGCTCACTAATTTTTCTTCAAAACTGAAAGCCTGTGGCTCGGGAAAATAATCTACGCCATATAAATAGTTGAAGCGATTCACATAGTTGCGCGTCATTTCCAAATGCTGTTGCTGGTCTTTGCCCACAGGCACTTTCACCGCGCGGTGAATAATAATGTCCACCGCCATCAGCACGGGATAGGTAAGCAATCCCGCATTCACGTTGTCGGGCTGCGTGCGTACTTTTTCTTTAAAAGTATTGGCGCGCTCCAACTCGCCCAGATACGCCAGCATATTAAACACCAAATACAATTCAGGAATTTGCGGCAAATCGCTTTGGCGATATAAAACGCATTTATCGGGGTCTAAGCCACATGCCAGGTATTCAATAATTGTCTGACGAACATTCGCGCTGAGGTCGGCAGGTTTTGGGTGCGTGGTGAGCGAATGATAATCGGCAATGAAAAAATAACATTCATATTTTTCCTGCATTGCCACAAAACTTTTCACCGCACCGAAATAATTTCCGATGTGCTGCCTGTTGGTTGGTCGAACTCCGCTGACTACAATTTCCATTTGAATATTTACAGAATTACAGATTTACAGAATTACAGATTGAATTTCTTCGCATCTTGTAACTCGCAACTCCGCAACTAAATTCTATTTTTGCGCGAAGCTAAACGAATTATGAAGATAGACAACGCCTTGGTGGAACGATTGGCAGAACTTTCAAAATTAGAGTTTGATGCTGCTGAAAAAGAGCGCATTCAAAATGATTTGCAAAAGATTTTTGATTTGGTTGAAAAGCTGAATGAGGTGAATGTAGATGGCGTTGAGCCTTTGATTTACATGAGCGATGAAGTAAATGTATTGCGCAAGGATGTAGTGAAAGATACCGTTTCAAAAGCAGATGCCTTGAGCAATGCTCCGCAAAAAGATTCTGACTTTTTTAAAGTGCCGAAAGTGATTAAGAAATAGTTTTAACCACCGTCAGCGTTTTCAACGACTGACGGGGTTTTGGATACCCCGACAATGGTCGAAGACCTTGTCGGTGGTTTAATGAGAGAACTTATACTCCATTAAAATCCCGCTGCAATTGGCTTTTTATATTTCAATTGATTCTATAAAACTACTGTTGAATGCGCTACAGGAGGCGCACCAAACCACTGCTTCACTGTTGCCCATGTTTCACGAAACAATTCAGAGTTTCTGTAATTTTCCAAATCAGCTTCGCTTTTCCATTCGC
>CAZSEG010000178.1:0-407 GCA_964605875.1 uncultured Chitinophagaceae bacterium | reverse complement strand
GTGAAAAACACATTTGCGTTTGAAGTATCCTGCAACAGATTCACTTTTGTGCAACCTTCAAACCCTGCAATCAAATTTTTCTTCTCTTCAAATACCTGCTTAAAATCACTTTCAAATTCAGGTTTAAAAGTGAGGCGCACTATTCTTACCAACATATTTTTTATTCTCTGTGATGAACGTAAACACTGCGTTGCGCAGTAGGATAAATAACCATATTAGTAATATTGACGTGCGGAGGCGTGCTGCAAACATACGCCACGGCATCTGCAATGTCTTCTGCCTTTAAAGGCTCGTAACCTCTGTAAACATTTTTCGCTTTTGCACTGTCGCCATGAAAGCGCACTAAAGAAAACTCTGTGTCCGCAGCACCCGGGTCAATGGAGCAGCAACGAATATTGGTTCCTGCC
>CAZSEG010000177.1:842-5446 GCA_964605875.1 uncultured Chitinophagaceae bacterium | reverse complement strand
CCATTTTATCCAATACCATTTGTCCGGTCACCATTACTTTCAGTGATTTGATTGCCAAGCCTACCATCTTCTACCAAAATCGCTTAACGGCTAAAGATGCCGAAGTTGTGAATAATTCTGCCGACCCTAACAAGAAGTTAGAGCAGTTGAATAATCAAAACCGTCACTACCAAAAAGACCAAGATTATGTAGTACGCAGCTTTAAAAACTACCGCACCTATACCTTGCAGATTGGGTTTACGTTTTAGTGCGAAAATACCCTACCCTTCCAACCTTTCCGCACTCACCAACAACCCGTCCTCATCGGCATAAACAAATTCACCGGGTACAAAGTTCACTCCGGCAAAATGCACGGGGATATTTTCCTGTCCTTCATTGCGTTTTACACTTTTAAGCGGGTGGGTGTTTAGTGCTTTTACACCAAGGGCAAGCTGCTTCATGGCATTGCTGTCGCGGATGCAGCCGAAGATGATGATGCCATTCCATTTATTCTTTACGGCAAGTTCGCCAAGCATATCGCCCAGTAACGCGCAACGCAAAGAGCCTCCGCCATCTACCACCAAAACCTTTCCTTCGCCATTCTGCTCCAATGCTTTTCTCACCAAAGAATTATCTTCAAAAACCTTTAATGTTTGAATAGCTCCGAAGAAGCGGATATTGCCTCCGTAATTATTGAAAACACTATCGGCTACGCGAATCTTTTCTCCGTATTTATCGCTTAAATCTGTTGTTTGCATTGCATGAATTTTGTGGCAAGATTAACTATAAAAGTGTTCTTGCGGGCTTGCATAATTTCCTTTTCTTCGCCCCGCAAAAAATAAATAATCATGGCTTACCTCTTTACTTCAGAATCTGTGTCGGAAGGACATCCCGATAAAGTAGCAGACCAAATTTCAGACGCTTTAATTGACCACTTTCTTGCCTTCGATGCCGACTCAAAAGTTGCTTGCGAAACCTTAGTTACAACCGGGCAGGTTGTGCTGGCAGGCGAAGTAAAATCTCAAGCCTATTTAGATGTGCAGGAAATTGCCCGCGAGGTGATTCGCAAAATCGGTTACACAAAAGCCGAGTATATGTTTGAAGCAAATTCATGCGGTGTGCTGTCGGCTATTCACGAGCAATCGCCTGATATTAACCAGGGTGTTGAGCGCAAAAAGCCCGAAGAGCAGGGCGCTGGCGACCAAGGAATGATGTTTGGTTATGCAAGTCGCGAAACTGACAACTACATGCCTTTGCCACTGGAACTTGCACATCTTTTGTTGCAGGAACTGGCAGCCTTGCGCAGAGAAAACAAAGCCATCAAATACCTTCGTCCAGATTCTAAAAGTCAGGTAACAATTAAGTATGACGATAACAACCAACCCGTTGCTATTGACACTATTGTTATTTCTACTCAGCATGACGATTTTGGAAAAGATGCAGTGATGTTGAAGCAGATTAAAGAAGATGTTATCAATATTCTTATCCCTCGTGTAAAGAAAAAATTGCCTAAGCGTGTTCAGGCTTTATTCAGCGATAAAATCAATTACCATGTAAACCCAACAGGTAAGTTTGTGATTGGCGGTCCGCATGGCGACACAGGTTTAACGGGAAGAAAAATTATTGTTGATACCTACGGTGGAAAAGGCGCACACGGTGGTGGCGCATTTAGTGGCAAAGACCCATCGAAAGTTGACCGTTCGGCTGCTTATGCTACCCGCCACATTGCAAAGCACTTAGTTGCTGCTGGTGTTGCTGACGAAGCATTGGTGCAGGTAGCTTACGCCATCGGTGTTGCAAAACCTGTGGGCTTGTATGTAAATACCTACGGCACTGCAAAAGTGAAATTAACTGACGGACAAATTGCCGACATCATCAGCAAATTGCCTGAGTTTGATTTGCGTCCTTATTTTATCGAAAAACGTTTCAGCCTGCGCACACCAATCTATAGCGAAACTGCTGCTTACGGGCACATGGGTCGCCAATCGGCAGAAGTGCTTAAAGTGTTCAACAAAGGCAAAAAGAACGAGAAAAAAGTAAAAGTAAAATTGTTCCCGTGGGAAGAATTGAATGCAATTCCACAGGTAAAAAAAGCCTTTGGTTTGAAATAAATAAACAACTCATATTTAATACGAAAGCCGATGATTTTATTCATCGGCTTTTTTTATGCGAGTTCAATTAGTCTGAAACTTTTTGAAAGCATAGCGATTCCCGTTCAGGCACATCCATTTTATTATTAGAAAAACTTCCGACAGGGTGTCAGAGCTAAAAAAGAGCTTACTTAAACTTTGAAAATGAGATAGCTGAATAACAATCATAAACCACATAGAAACATAGTTTTTTCCTTTTTATCAGCTATGTCCAAAACTTGTTTTGGCTGTGTAAAACTTTAGTCTTTTTGATTTCACACAAAGTAGAGGAGTACGCAGAGTGTTTGCTTTCGCAAACAAATCCCTCACCCTTCATCTCTCATCTCCTAAACAACTATGTTTCTATGTGGTTTAATAAATTATTCTTGAAAAGTTTAAACAACTTAAAGCAATCAGGTAGAAAGCTACTTTTATATTTACACAAAAAAATTGATGAAACAGCTTTACAACACAGCTTCGTTTTTAGTTTTTTGCCTTTATTTCTTCAGCATAAAAGTATCCTTTGCGCAGCCAACTGTTGCCACACAATTTGGCACCATTGAAGGCGCGCAAAACGGCACGGTGCAACAATTTTTGGGCATTCCTTATGCCAAAGCGCCTGTGGATACACTAAGGTGGCGCGCGCCTAAAAATCCTGACGCATGGAACAATGTTTTAAGCACCAAGAGTTTCAAACCTGCCTGCCCGCAATTAGAATTTGCGCAAAACGATACTTCGGGTAAATTGATGGGCAACGAAGACTGCCTGTACCTGAATGTTTGGACTCCACAAACAGGCGCAGGTAATCGTCCCGTGATGGTGTTTATTCATGGCGGAGGCAATCAGCAGGGCGCAGCCAGCGACACCTCAGCAGGCACCGCACTTTATTTTGGTAAAAATGTGGCTTCGCGCAGCGATGTGGTAGTGGTTACCATCAACTATCGGCTTGGTGCGCTCGGCTTTATGGTTCACCCTGGTTTGGATGCCGAAAGCCCAACGAGCAAATCGGGAAACTATGCCGTGCTCGACCAGATTCTGGCATTGAAATGGGTAAAAAATAACATCAGCCTGTTTGGTGGCGATACCGCCAACGTTACCGTTTTTGGCGAAAGCGCGGGTGGTGTAAACACAGGCAATTTGCTGTTGACTCCCGAGGCTGCGGGCTTGTTTCACCGCGCAATTATTCAAAGCGCGGTGCCGAATTTAAGCACCTATAATGAAGCGAATAATCAGGGCGTGCAATTGGTAAACAGCTTTGCAAATGCCACGGGCACAGATGCACAAAAAATCGCCTTTATGCGCAGCCTGCATGCCGATTCTATTTCCATAAAAAACACCAGTCCGCTTAAAGGCGGTTTGTTGCAATTGGGTTGGGGACCCACCATAGATAATGTGCTTTTTAACCAATTCCCAAACGTTACTTTTCAATCAGGCAACTTCAATAAAGTGCCTGTGATGATAGGTTCCAATGCAGATGAAATGAGTCTGAACGCCCCCGCGGTAGTTACTTCGGCAATGGTTACCGCTTTGATAAATGCTAAAGTGCCGCCTGCATATCGCCAGCAGGTGCAGGCTTTGTATCCCACGGGCAACACCAATGCACAGGCGCGCAAGGCTTATGTGGACATTCTCAGCGATGCGCAGTTTACGGCTTCGGTGCGCAGAGTGGCGCGCTGCATCAGTCAAAACCAATCGCAACCCGTGTATCAGTATTTCTTTGCTCATGCGCACACCATTCCGCAGCTTGCCACGTATGGCGCTTATCATGGTATCGAACTTTTTTATGTGTTCAATACTTTAGAAAATTCAAATTTGGGCTTGGGCAATTTGTTTAAACCACAGGATGATTCGGTTCAAAAAAACACAAGAATGTATTGGACGAACTTTGCGCGCAACGGCAACCCCAACGGCACAGGTTTGGTGAACTGGCAAACCTTTACTGCGGGTCCCGAATGTTATTTGGAAATAAAAGCAACACCCGACAACAGTCAATGCGCCCTGCGCAAACAGAAGTTAGACCTGTGGGACGAAATTCTGAATCAAAGCATCTGCCAGCCGATTGTTTCGGTAGAAGACATTTTTGAAAACAATGTGTTGCTTTATCCCAACCCTGCCACCGATAAATTTTATGTGCAAACGCAAAACAGCAGCCCGTTTTCTATTAGTCTCAAAGACCTTTCGGGAAAAGAAGTATTGAAGCAATTCAACGAAAATGAAATCAGCACAAATGATTTACCGCAAGGCTTATATATTGCTGAAATAAAACAGGGCAATCAATCGGCAAGAAAGAAGATTATGATTTGTAAATGATGCTTAATCATCATGCAATAAACATTCCACGCATTGAATCCATGAAAAAACTATTAGCCACATACAACGCAGCAAGCGAAAAAGATTTACCTGAAATCGCCCGTCAGGTTTTGCAGCTTAATCCATCTGCGCGTGTATTTTTGTTTGAAGGAAATTTGGGCGCGGGCAAAACCACTTTCTCGGGCA
>CAZSEG010000177.1:0-832 GCA_964605875.1 uncultured Chitinophagaceae bacterium | reverse complement strand
CTCAAAGGATGATTTTTCCAGCCCGACTTATTCTATTGTAAACGAGTATGTGAGCGGCACAGGCATTCCGATTTACCATATTGATTTGTACAGATTAAATGACGAAGAGGAAGTTGCCGCAGCAGGTATTGAAGAATATCTTTTCAGCAATAACTATTGCTTTATCGAATGGTATCAAAAGGCAGAAAACCTGTTGCCCGAAGGTTGTATTCTGGTGCAGATAGAAGGCGTGGATAACACACGAAAAATAAGTATCTTCGGCACTTCATAAATCTTTACACAAACGGATTTTTTCCATGAGTTCATCTTCATCCAAAGATTTTTCGGGCATTGTAACGCGCTTGGGCTTGCAACCGATGGAATCGCCTGTAATGACGGCAAATAAAAAAGCTAAACTGTTTATCGGCATTCCCAAAGAGCAAAGTTTTCAGGAGCACCGAATCGCACTTACACCCGAAAGTGTGCGTGTGCTGGTGGCAAACGGACACCGCATTTTAATTGAAGAAAAAGCAGGCAAGGAATCGCACTTTTTCGACAACGACTACTCCGAAGCAGGCGCGGAAATAACCAAAGATGTAGAGGAAGTTTACAAAGCAGATGTGATATTGAAAGTGGCTCCGCCCATGCCCTACGAAATTGAAATGATGCAGCATAACCAAACGCTGATTTCACCGCTTCATCTGCCTACCCTGAAGCAGGAAAACATCGAAATGCTGATGAAGAAAAAGGTTACTGCACTGGCGTATGAATACACCAAAGATGAAGCAGGGATGTTTCCATTTGTGCGCTCCATGAGCGAAATTGCGGGCAGCACAGTGGTGTTGATTGCAGG
>CAZSEG010000176.1:0-5472 GCA_964605875.1 uncultured Chitinophagaceae bacterium | reverse complement strand
ATGTTTTGGTGAAAGCAGCTTTCAAGCCTTTTGAAGGAAAATATGTGTTGGATTACATTGTGCAAACCACGTTTGCTAAAGGAAAATTTTTCGGCAAACCCGAAAATCTCGTTTACTCAACAACCGCCAAAGCTGTCGAACACCAACTGAAATTAAAGCCCGATGAAATCTATTTGCAAAACGATGTAAAAACCATTTTCGATGACGAAAAACCCAAAGACATTTCTTTGCTGAAAGACGACCCGGACATGAAGTTGAAGTAGCCCGTTTCCTAAAATTAAATATTTTCGTAAGCTAATTTTAAACTTTGTCCCAGTATCGTTTCCTTCATCGCAAACACATAAACCCCGAAAAGTGGAATGCCTGTGTCAGCGCATCTGCCGATTTTCCCTATCCGCTTTTTTGGTATCTGGATGTTGTTACACAGGGCAGTTGGAGCGCGTTGGTATTGCGCGATTACGAGGCTGTGTTTCCTATTGCGTGGAAAAATACTTTTGGAATCCGCCATGTTTATCAGCCGTTTTTTTGTCAGCAGTTGGGGCTTTTTTCGCCAGTGCCACACCCGCAATTTGAAATCGCCTGTTTGAAATTTTTGCAGCGCAAGTTTCTGTTTTCCGAAATCAATTTACACTATAAAAGTATTGCCGAAAACTCAAGTCAGTTAAGCGTTCGGCAGAATTTTATTTTGCCGCTTAATGCTGATTATGAAACCCTCCAAAACGAGTATTCAAAAAATACAATCCGCAATTTATCGAAAGCATTATCACACAATTTGCGCATCGAAAAATTTGATGATGCAGGCAGGTTTGTAAAAATGTATGCTGAAAATTCGGGCGCAAACACAAAAGGTTACAGAAGCAAGCACAACGCCATTCTCGAAAACCTGATTCGCGAAGCAACGGCAAGAGGTTTTGGCGAAGTTGTGGCAGCATTTACAAACAAGTCCGACAATCCCGTTGCAGCCTGTTTCATGCTTTTTTCGGGAAACAGAATCATCAATATTGCGCCCGTAACTTCAAGCAGCGCAAGGGATGTAAACGGCATGACTTTTTTATTGGATGATTACATCAGGCGTTTTGCGCAGTCGGGAAAAGTGTTGGATTTTGAAGGCTCTTCGGTAGAAAATATCGCCCGCTTCTACAAAGGTTTTGGCGCAAAACCGCAGCCTTTCTGGCAATACAGGCACACGGTTTGGGATGTTTTGAAGCAACCATTTTTGTTTTCTTCCAATCATTACAAATAAACTTTTTGAAGTTTAGCCAAGTGTCCTGTATATTTAAGCCTTTATTTGGAATATGAAGCATCTCTACGCGATTGTAATTTTACTGTGTGCTGCAACTGTATCCGCTCAGGATATTCACTTCTCGCAATATTATGCCGCACCCGTGCATTTGAATCCTGCATTAACGGCTAATGTGAACGGTGTTTTTCGCGTGGCTGCCAATTACAGAAACCAATGGTTTATCATACCAACGCAAAATCAAAAAGCACCATACCAAACTTTTCAGGGTTCGTTTGATATGCCGATTCTGAGAGATAAATTGGGCAATGACGGTTTTGGTTTCGGCTTGAATGTGTATCACGACCGCGCAGGAAACGGAGTGCTTTCTACTACTTCTGCATTAGCTTCAATCGCTTATCACAAAGCGGTGGACAGATACGGCAGAAGCCGCATTTCATTTGGTTTGCAGGCGGGTATCGTAAATAAAAGAGTAAACATCAGCAACCTTATTTTTGAAAATCAGTTCGACCAGTCTATCGGTTTTTGGAACGAAAATTTATCGAATGGCGAAACGGGCTATTCCAACGGTTCTATACTTTACCCCGATGTAGCCATTGGCGCATTGTGGTCATCAGCGCCTAAAACTAAGTTCCGATATTATTTAGGCTTTGGCGCCAATCACCTTTCGCGCCCGCGCGAATCTTTTCTTGGCGATGAAAAAAACCGTTTGCCTGTAAGATATGTGGTGCATGGAGGCATGGAAATTTTTACAAGCAGAAGACAAGATTTCAGCTTTGCGCCAACCTTTCTGATGTTGCTGCAAAACAATGCGCAACAGTATCAGGTCGGGCTTGGTTTCAATTACGATTACAATGATGATTTTGGTTATTTCGGTTCGGTTTCTTCGCGTATCAATCCTGCGGGTTTTGATGCGGTGATTGTTGGCGTTGGTATGGAGTTTTACGGTGTGCGCTTAGGTGTAAGTTATGATATAAATTTCAGCGGATTGCGCACTGCAACACGTGCGCAGGGTGCGCTTGAAGTAGGCGCGGTGTATATTTTCAAAAGAGAAAAACAAGGTCCGGTTCAATACCACAGCTACTGCCCGAGATTTTAATTTGCCGGTTATTTTTTAGTGATGAAAAACGCTTTCGTTCTTTGTGTGTGTTTGATGTTTTTTGTTGAAGCGGCAAATGCTCAACAATCCGAAATTTCGTATTCAAACGAAACAAAATTCAATTTTTTTGAAATTGAATTTGCTTCAAATATCAACAGTGAAATTCAAGCTGCTTTGCTGAAAGATTACAGCGCGTTGCCGAATGTTGCGGATGTAACTTGGGTAGATTCCAAAACAATTTGTTTGGCAACTCAAAAGTCTTTTGTGATTGAACAGGTGAAACCTTCTGTCGAAAAATATCATCTGTCTGTTGAGACCTACCGCGAAAATTTCAGTACGGTTTTATCATCATGTTTAAAGAGAAAAACAGATTGAGAAATTTTTATGTAATAATCTTTCCGTTATTGTTTTCAACGATAGTTTTTGCACAAACTCCCGGAAACGATATGCCTTGCAACGCCACGCTGCTGACGGTTGGAAGTTCCTGCACTTACGCCAATTACAACAGCACGGGGGCAACGGCTAATCCATCGGTGCCGCAACCAACGGGCACGAATTGCGCAGGTTGGGGAGCGGGCAGGGATGTTTGGTTCAGAGCGGTAGTGCCCGCAAATGGCGCAGTTACCGTTTCGGCAAATCAAGCCAATATATTTGCCTTTGGCGATGGCGTGATGGCGGCTTACAGAGGCACGTCCTGCAACAGTTTAACTTTGATTAAATGCGATGATGACGGAGGACCGGGCTTGATGCCGCAAATCAGTTTGATGGGTGAAACACCCGGCACGACTATTTGGTTCAGATTTTGGAGGCATAACAACGACAACGTCAACACAGGCGGCTTGTTTCAACTCTGCGCTTCAAACGCCATACCGAACACGCAGGATTGTTTGGGTGCGATTCCGCTTTGCCAAAACAGTTATACAACCGCTACATCTTACACCGGAACGGGAAATGTTCCCGATGAGATTAACACGGTCATTTCCTGTTTGAAAGATGGCGAACGAAATGATGTTTGGTACACATTTACTGTTCAAACATCGGGGAACGTGAATTTTACCATCACGCCAAATAATCTCAGCAATGATTACGATTGGGCAGTTTTCAATCTTACGAATGCAAATTGCAGCGATATTGCCACAAATGCCTCGTTGCAGGTAAGTTGCAATTATTCGGAAACAGCAGGCGCAACAGGCATTTCGACCGGCTCTGCCGCAACATCTCAGGGATATACCGGCACGCCTTTTAACGCCCCGATTCCTGTAACTGCCGGACAGACTTATGTAGTGAATGTCAGTAATTTTTCTTCTACCGCACAGTCCGGTTACACGATAAATTTTGCTGCATCCACCGCAACTATTTTAGATAATGTCGGACCTCGTTTATTAAAAATTGATACCGTTCCGGCTTGCGGGCAAAACCGCATTGCTTTCAGCATGAATGAAAATGTAATGTGCAACACCGTTCAGGCGGGCGATTTTTCTTTAACCGGACCCGGAGGCGCAATTCCAATTACTTCCGTTACTTCGGTTTATTGCCAGTTTGGAACTACCTACGATAATACTTTCAGAATAAATACTTCTACAGGTTTTACACAAACGGGAACCTATACGCTTTGCCTTACGAACACAGCCGGAAATATTTCGGACTTATGCGGCAATTTATCTGTATCCACTTCACCTTGCTTAACTTTTTCTATTACAGAGATTACGCTCAATACATCAAAAACAGATGTTGTTTGTAAAGGCGCAAGCACAGGCACAGCTTCAGTTACGGCAAGCGGTGCGGGCGGAGGATACACTTACCTTTGGAGCAACAGTGCGACTACTGCTGCTATCAATGGTTTGCCTGCCGGAACATACACCGTAACAGTTACCAGCGGGCAATGCACCAAAACAGCAAGCGTAACAGTAAATGAACCCGCGCTCGGCATCACAACTGCTACAACTTCTACACCATCCAACTGCGGACAAACAGACGGCTCGGCAACAGTTACGCCATCTAACGGAGCGGGAACTTATACTTACTTGTGGAACAACAGCCAAACCAATGCCACCGCAACTAATCTCGCTGCGGGAAATTATACCGTAACCGTGCGCGATGCGAACAACTGTTCAGCAATTGCAACTGCAACGGTTTCTAATCAAAACAGCACTTTGGCATTAACCGTTCGTGGCGATACTGCCTGCTCGGGAGTTGGACAAGGCAGGGCTTATGTTACGGCAACAGGAGGAACACCCGGCTACACATACACATGGAGCAACGCTCAAACAACCGATACCATCAAAAATTTAGCGAATGGTGTTTATACGGTAACTGTGCGCGATGCGGTAAATTGTTCCGTTACTGCATCAACAGGCGTTTTGCGCTATCCGGCAATTACATTCAATGCACCGGCAACCACGCCAACAAATTGCGGGCAAAGTGACGGCATGGCAACAGTAAACCCAACGGGCGGAGGCGGAGGTTTTACTTATATATGGAGCAACAGCCAAACCTCGCAAACAGCTACCAATCTTGTTGCGGGAAGCTATGATGTAACCGTGCGCGATGTAAATAATTGCACCGCAACATCCACCATTGTAGTAGCCAATCAAGGCAGCACACTTGCCATCACTTTAAAAGGCGATACCGCCTGCGATAATCCTTCGGCAACCAAAATTTTTGTAACAGCAACCGGAGGAAGTTTGCCATATACTTACCTGTGGAGCAACGGACTAATTACCGATACAATTGAAAGCATTCCGAACGGAACATATTCGGTTACGGTGCGCGATGCTTCTAACTGCACCGTAACAGGTTCAACGGGCGTGTTGCGTTATGCCCCGATTACTTTTAATCCTTCATCTTCCACCAATGCAACTTGTGGTTTGAATAATGGAACTGCAACAATAAATCCAACAGGCGGAAGCGGTGGTTTTACATATACTTGGAGCGATGCGCAAACCGCGCAAACCGCAACGGGGCTTGCTGCGGGCGCATATTCCGTTACCGTGCGCGATGCCAATAACTGCTCGGCAACGGCAAATGTTTCTGTACCAAATCAAAACAGCACGCTGGCAATTTCGCTTAGAGGCGATACCGCTTGCGGTGGTGTGGGGCAAGGCAGGGCTTTTGTTACGGCAACGGGCGGAAC
>CAZSEG010000175.1:4267-5509 GCA_964605875.1 uncultured Chitinophagaceae bacterium | reverse complement strand
TGTGATTGTGGCGGTGAGCGGACCGGTGGGTCCCACAACCGGACAATGGTTTAATAACTGGCAAAAATCCGGTGGTACGTGGAACAGCGAAAACGAGCCTTATGCAAACATTCGTATTGACAATTACACCTTCGTTGCCAGTGGCAACGATTTGGCGTTAGATGATATTCACTTTAAAATATGTGGACCCGTAATTGTTTCTCAAACATCGCGCACACTTTATTGCGAAGGCGATGAAGTAACTATCAGCGATTCTGTTGCTTGTACAAATGGACAACTATATTCATGGTTTCGCTGGCAACAAAGTTTGGATGGCGGGCTTACATGGACAAATGCTTCGGACATTCAATCATCGGGCAGCAGTGCTTTTTATCCGGCAACGCTTGCACCTTTTACGGCAACTCCGGAATTAGATAATTCAAAGTATCGTCTGATGGTTTCGCTCGATTCAAATTCACTTGCTGCGGCAAATCCGAATTGCATTATCTATGGCAGCATCACCACTATTAAAGTAGGAACTGCTCTGGTTATAAAAGCAGAGATGTTTGATACTATTTGCCCGGGTACAGAAGCGATTTTATCGCCCAAAATTGATGGCGGCACTGCTCCGTTTTACCTGCAATGGAAAAATGTTCAAACCAATGCAACAGCTACCACTGAAACTTATCAGTTCCCTGTAAATCAATCAACAGATATTATTCTGAATGTTACGGATACCGCAGGTTGCAAAGCGTCTGACACCATTCACTTTGAGCCTGCACCGATTCTGAATTTCACGAAAAACATCACCAATGTTTTATGTAACGGAGGAAGTTCGGGAAGCATAAATTTTGCAATTGGAAGTTTTGCCGCGCCTTATACTTTTATATGGAATGACGGCAATTTTTCCAACCCGCGAAACAACCTTGCTGCGGGAAATTACAAAGTAATTATCCGCGACAGATTTGGTTGCACAGTTGCCGATTCAACAGTTATCACACAGCCTTCCGCGCTCAATATAAATTCAACTGTAAATCATGTTGCCTGCGCTGTTGATAATACAGGAGCAATTCAATTGAATATTGCGGACGGGGTTGCGCCTTATCATTTTGTTTGGAACAATGGCGCAAGCACTCAAAATATTTCAGGATTGAACAGTGGCAATTATACGGTTACTATAAGCGATAACAATGCTTGTTCAACTGTCAGAAATATTTCAGTCAATCAATCAGATTCAATCAGTGCAAACGTTGCTGCTTCAAA
>CAZSEG010000175.1:0-4257 GCA_964605875.1 uncultured Chitinophagaceae bacterium | reverse complement strand
GCTAGTGGGTATCAAACCCGTGTTCTTCTGGTTTTTATGCCAGTGTTTTACAAATCATCCATCTCCCTGCTTAACAAATTACAATGGCAATCTCTGATTGTTGATATCTGAGCTCAAATATTTCAGTCAATCAATCAGATTCAATCAGTGCAAACGTTGCTGCTTCAAACGTAAATTGTTTTGGCGGAAATGACGGCTCGGCAACAGTTTCAGCGAGTGGCGGCACTGCTCCTTATCAATATTTTTGGAGCAATGGAAATGCTACAAATGCTGCTCAAAATCTTTTGGCGGGAAATTATGTTGTTACCATAACTGATGCCGCAGGTTGCACTAAAACAGCAAATGCAACAATCACAAGTATTGCACAATTAAACATTGCCATCAACAAAACAGATGCAGCTTGTTTTGAAGGAAAAGGCAAAGCAAAAGCAACTGTTTCGGGCGGAACTGCACCATTTAATTTTGCATGGAATAATGGAAGTTTGGTTGATTCTATCAGCAATGTTTCTGCGGGAAATTATGTTGTAACCGTTTCGGATTTGAATGGTTGTTCAGCAACTGCAAACACTACAATTTTACAAACTGACAGCGTTTCACTTTCTGGAATTTCTGTAACCAACGTTTTGTGTTTTGGCAACAACACAGGCAGCATTTTTATTGCAACAACTGCGGGCGGAACTGCGCCTTACACTTACGCTTGGAGCAATGGCGCAACCACTAAAAATATCAGTGGAGTTAATGCAGGAAATTATTCAATTACAATTACAGATTCAAAAGATTGTTCTGCAACAAGAAGTTTTGCAATTACACAACCAAATGCTTCATTGAATGTTAGCGGCACAACAAAAAATCTAACCTGCTTCAATCAAAATGACGGAGCTATTCAACTGAATGTTTCGGGCGGAACGCCAATATATACCTACGTTTGGAGCAATGGCAGCCAAACAAAACATCAAAATGAAATTGGCATCAATAATTATTTCGTAACGGTAACAGATGCCAACGGATGTTCAAATATTCAATCGTTTTTAATTACGCAGCCCGATTCATTTTCGGTTGCTGCATCAATTGCTGACGCGCTTTGTTTTGGCGAAGCAAACGGTAAAATTCAGTTGAATGTAAGCGGCTCTAATCCTCCCTATTCTTACGCATGGAATAATCAATCAAACACTGCGCAAATTCAGAATTTACCGGCAGGAAATTACACCGTAACAATTTCGGATAATAAGCATTGCACAACAGCAAAAACATTCAGTGTTGCCCAACCGTCTGCTGCACTTTCTGTAGCATCAAATATTGTAAATGCCACCTGTAATAATGTGAGCAACGGCAACATTCAATTAACTGCAAACGGTAGCACTTCACCATATAACTTTAGCTGGAATAATGGAGCAAACACAAGCAACATCCAACAACTTTCCGCAGGCACGTATCAGGCAACAGTTACGGATGTCAACGGATGCACAGCCACGCACAATGCAACTGTTACACAACCCGATTCATTGAAAATAACTGCCACCATCAGCAATGTAAATTGCAACGGCACAAATTCGGGAAGTATTGATTTGCAGCCGATTGGTGGCACTGCACCATACATTTACAATTGGAGCAACGGCAAAGTATCGCAGGATATTCAACAACTTTCTGCGGGAACTTACAGTGTGCAGGTTGCAGACAGCAAAGGTTGTTATGCCACAGGAAATTATGCCGTAACACAACCGCAATCTTTAGCTGTTTTCGGCACGCCTTCTGTCATTCATGTCAGTTGCAATAATGCAGCAACGGGCAGTATCGGCTTGCAGATTCAAGGAGGAATTTCACCATACAATTTTGTTTGGAATAATGGCGCAACTACACCGTCTGTCAATAATTTAATTGCGGGAAATTACAGTGTTACCATCACCGATGCAGCCAATTGTTCTTTGGTTTTAAATCAGTCTGTTACGCAACCTTCAGGTATGCAGGTGAATATGTTTAAAACAGATGAAACCTGCTTCAAATCATTTGATGGAAATGCTCATGCAAGCGTAATTGGCGGCACTCCTCCGTACACCTATTTTTGGAGCAACGGCAGCAGCAATCGCGCTATTGACAGCCTCACAACAGGCAGTTATACTTTAACTGTTGCCGATGCAAATTCATGTAACGTGCAATCGCAAACATTTATTGCATCGCCCGATTCGCTTAATGTTTCTGCAAATATTAAAGCAATCAGTTGCAGTGGAAAAACTGACGGAACAATTACATTAACCGTTCAGGGCGGAACAACTCCTTATCAATATCAATGGAGTAATGGAGCAAATGCTGCGAGCGCAAATAATCTTGCTGCCGGAGTTTATTCTGCAATTATTACCGATTCAAAAGGATGCAGCGCAGCAGGCAGTTACGCAGTTAAGCAACCCGACCCGATTCAACTTTCTTTAGACAAAAATGATGTTACCTGCAACAGTCAAAACAACGGTATTATCAATTTGAATGTAACCGGAGGCATTCCTCCTTACACATACTTATGGACGAACAATCAAACCACTTCCGCGCTCTCAAATCTTGTTGCGGGCAGTTATAGTGTAACCGTAAAAGATGCCAACCAATGCAGCAAATCCGATTCAACAAACATCATGGAACCATCGCCAATTATTGTGGCTGCAACTATTGAAAATGCAAAATGTTTTGGTGAAGCAAGCGGTGAAATAATTACAAACACAAGCGGTGGCATTGCGCCCTACAATTATGTTTGGAATACAGGAAACACTCAAAAAGATTTACAACAAATTGCGGCAGGCACTTACAAACTAACAGTTTCAGATAAAAATGGTTGCACGCGAATTGCACAGGCAACAGTTGCCCAACCGCAGCCGATTCAAATTCAATTTTCGGTGAAAGACAACAAATGTTTTGGCGGCAGCGAAGGCGAAGTGCAGGCAATGGTTACGGGCGGCAACCTTCCGTATAGTTACACATGGAGCAATGGCGGAAACGCGCCATCCATAAAAGCAGTTATTTCGGGCGATTATGATTTGGATATTAAAGACGTAAAAGGCTGCACTGCAAACGGAACTGCAAAAGTGAATCAGCCGAAAGAATTGCAAGCAACCATTGCAACAAAAGGTGTAAGCTGCATCAATCAAAACAGCGGCAGCGCAACAGTTTCAGCGATTGACGGAACTGCGCCATATCAATATGTTTGGATGAACGGCAACACAGGCAATGCAATTGCAAATCTTCCGGCAAAAACAATTGTAAGGGTTGATGTGAAAGATGCAAACGGATGCACGGTTCATCAGCAAGATACCATTCGTGAAATTCCTGCAATGAATCTGGATGCCATTACACAAAATATTTCCTGCAAAAAGAATGATGTCGGCAGCATTTCTGTTACGGTAGAAAATGGTGTTGCGCCATATCATTACACATGGAGCAACGGGCAAAAAAACAGTTCTATTGTTGTAAGTTCAGCAGGAAGTTACAGTGTAATAGTTACCGACAGAAACGGCTGTACCGTTACTGCAAATTACATCATCACAGCAGATTCAGGCTTTACCATCAACACTATTGCATCACAAACAATTAAGCTGGGTGAAGTTGTTGAACTGGCAACAAATACTACTTCAAACAATATCCGCAGTTGGATGTGGTCGCCCGCAAATTTCGATGCGGGATTGGATTGCAGCAATTGCCAAAGCCCGAATGCGCAACCGAAAAAAACAACATCTTATTTAGTAAAAGCTATTGATAATAAAGGATGTGAAGCTGTTGATACAGTAACTATTTCAGTGATTGCCGACCACACAATATTTACTCCGAATATGTTCTCACCAAACGGTGATGGAGTGAATGACGTTTTTGAAATCTACGGCAATCACGATGCGCTGAAAGAATACGACATCAAAATATTTAATCGCTGGGGTGAAAAAATATATCAGTCCACCGACCCGCGCTTTCAATGGGATGGAACTTACAGAGGCGTTCCGCAAGACCCTGGCGTTTTTGTTTATTACATGAAAGTTGTTTTCCTTGATGGCTTCAAGCCCGATGATGACGGCAAGGGCAGTATTACTTTGATGAGATAGTACCGAAAGCTGCAATTGGATTCCCTCCACCTGATTACCGGCAAAACATATACACATGCAAACCTGCCTTCCAATTTTTTTTCAGTAGAGACGCAAAATTTTGCGTCTCTCTACACACATTGCACACCCAATTTTTTTTTACATTCGCAAACAATAAACAAAAACAACTGAATGAAATAAAATAACA
>CAZSEG010000174.1:0-5553 GCA_964605875.1 uncultured Chitinophagaceae bacterium | reverse complement strand
CCTCAACCGGAAGCGCAACCACAAGATGCTGCACCTGCTGCTACCGATGGCGTAACTACCGAAGATGTTCCCGAAAAAGGAAAGAAGAAAAAGAAGAAAGGTAAAGAGGAGGAAGTTGTTGAGCCGGAGTAGGTTGTAACTGCGACAAGAGAGAAATGTCGGGGCTATTTTACCTGTAAGTATAAGTCTTCCCCGCGCACCAAATCTTCGTTTCGTAAGGTTGCAGCGAGTACACAACAGTTTCGTTATACAAAGTAAACTTCTGCACAATCTGGTCGCTCACCTGCATTTCTTTTCCGAAGTAAATCGCTTTAAGCCTTCCGTTGATGTCTTTGTAAACAAGAATATCATTGTCAATCACCCACTCTGTCGGGATGTACCTTTCCACCCATATTTTTTTGCCGTTGTAAAAACAGTAAAAGTTATTGCCTTTATCGGCATACACAATCATGTTTTCTTTCACCTCAAACTTTGGCGGCACATAATTCAGCAGCGTAATTTCCTCACCTTCATGCCACACGCTAAATTCATTCAGCCGCGAGATATAAGCAAATTGTTTTTCGCACGGAAACACGCGCAACACATTATTGATGTTCGATTCATAAATCTGCCCCTTGTAAAAAAACTTGTAATTGCTCTGGTAATCCAGCCATGCAACAATATCACGGTCAACATAAAACTGCTCAGGTTCAAAACTCTCCAACACGGTTACTTTACCCTGATAAAACACCTTGAAGTTGTTGGAAATATCCATGTAGGCGTAAATGTTGTCGCTGATTTTTGCATTCATGGTATTGATATCGTCAATCTTGCTCGTAGCGCCATTGTAAAAAACATTCACCTCTCTGAAAACATTCGTCCACACCACCAAGCTATCGCTTACATAAAGCCTGTCCTGCCCCTCGCGAAACTGAAATTCTATCTGCTGAAACTTATTATCATTCAGCACCTTGATGCTGTTCAGGTTTTGAAAAACGAAAAGATGGTCGGTAGTGTAATAATTCGGCACCACATCGCAGGCATTGTAGGTTTGACCCTGATAATAAATTTTCAATCGCGAGTTCTGATGCACATAAGCAAACACTTCTTTACCTACTTTGTAACCCTTTAGCGGCAGTGGCTCTATCTTGGTTGATCTGCCATTTTCAAACACATATTGAAAGAAATTAAAATCGGAATACGGAGCAATGCACTGCGAGTGAGCAAAAAGGAAAATGAAAAACGAAAAAAGTGTGAGTGAGAATTTCTTCATGCGCTACCCAATTAAATGTTGTCCAACGAATGTAAATATCTTATCCGTTCCGCCTGCTCGTTTCAATACATAACTACGCGCTATTTCACCTGTTTTAACAGCATTGCTTTCTTTCAGCAGCACATTTATTTTCTCCGTCAGTTCCGATTTGTTTTTAATTGAAAAAGCGGCTTGCTCTTTTATCAAATCAATACACTCAAAGCTCTTTTGATAATTGCTGCCAAACAAAACAGGAACACCATACACCGCAGCTTCCAACACATTGTGTACCGATGCGCCAAAACCACCGCCAATGTATGCCACGTTTGCATAAGCATAAATGGACGACAACATACCGATGCTGTCAATTATCAGCACATTATTTTCGGGCGAAATTGCAGTTGTATCAAGCGAACTAAACAACACAACTTTATCCGAAAGCATATTTTGCAACGCTTGAATATTTTGTTGATTCACATTGTGTGGCGCAATAATCCATGCAGTGTTTTCAAAAATATTTTGGTTGATAATTCCGGCAAGCAATACTTCATCCTGCTGCCAGGTACTGCCGCATACAATAGTTCTTCTTCCTGCAATAAACTTTTCTATTGCTTGAAAGGTTTTGCGCTCGCTGGCAATGGCAATCACCCTATCGAATCGAGTATCGTTGGCTTGCTCGCTTTCAATATTTATGCTTGAAAGCAATTGCTTGGAGGCTTCATCCTGCACATAAATTTTTGTGAAGCATTGCAACATTTTTCTAAAAAACGTCCCGTAGCTTTTGAAGAAAATTTGTGTTGGTAAAAATCTTGCGGCAAACAACACCACAGGGATTTTGGCGAGATTCAATTCATTTAAAAAATGATAGAAGAAATCATATTTCGTCCACAAAACTAAGGTTGGCTGAAACGCGGCAATCAATGCGCGGGCGTTCGCTTTGGTGTCGTGCGGTAAGTAACACACCACATCAGCAAGCGCAAAATCTTTGCGAACATTGTAGCCGGAAGGCGAAAAGAAAGTAAGCAACACAAACGCATCGGGCTTCGCCTGTTTTATTTTTTCTATCAAAGGTCGCGCCTGCTCAAACTCTCCCAAAGAACTGCAATGAAACCAGATACGATTTGCATTATTGGGTTTTGAAAATGATTTTAAAAGTTGCGCAGTTGCTTTTCTGCCTTCCGTCCAGTCTTTTGCTTTGGGCGAAAACAACGAAACCGCTTTTGCTGCCGTGTAATAAAACAGCATAGCGATGTTGTAAAAGAAGATAAAAACAAACTGCATCAATTTTTTATGCGTGATTACAATTTTTGATGTTGTAAAGTCTGACCAAGGTCAGACCGAGTACCAACCAATTCAGCTAATTTATTCACCACAAAATCCACTTCTTCAATGGTGTTGAATTTGGAAAACGAAAAGCGTATTGCCTTGCGGTCAACAGGTGCTTTGATGGCTTCCAGAACGTGGCTTCCTTTTTCCGTTCCCGAAGAACACGCGCTGCCACCGCTTGCCGCAATGCCTGCAATGTCAATATTCATCAGCATCATTTCGCTCTTTGGGCTGGGCGGCAGCGACACGCTCAATACTTTGTAAAAACCGGTTTCCACATCTCCGTTAAATTGAATACCGGGAATCAGCTCGGTAAGTTTTGCCACCATCTGTGTGCGTAAATTGCGGATGTGATTTTCGGTTTCGGTCATTGTTGTTTTCGCCATTTCAATAGCTTTTCCGAAGCCCACAATGCAAGCTACATTTTCCGTTCCCGCGCGCATATTGCGTTCTTGGCTGCCGCCAAAAATGAGCGGAGAAATCTGCGCATCACTGTTGATGTAAATAAAGCCAACGCCTTTGGGTCCGTGCAGTTTATGTGCCGAGCCGCTCAAAAAATGAACCTTCGTTTGCTGCACATCAAAAGGAAAGTACGCAAGGCTTTGCACCGTGTCGGTGTGAAACAAAGCATTGTATTTTTCGCACAATGCCGAAACAACATTGATGTCGGTAAGCGTGCCGATTTCGTTGTTGGCGTGCATCAGGCTCACCAATGTTTTTGTGTTGTTTTTTTCAAGCAAGGTTTCTAATTGTTGCAAGTTCAAATTACCTTTTGAATCCACTTCCAGCAACTCCAGTTCAATGCCTTCTTTCTGCAATTGTTTACTTGCGTTCAACACACAATCGTGTTCGATAGGAGAAGTGATGATGCGCTGCACACCCAAATCGCGCACCGCACAACGCAACACCATGTTATTGCTCTCTGTGCCACCGCTCGTGAAAAATATTTCCCCTGCCGAGGCATTTAAGAAGTTGGCGATTTGCTTACGCGCCTTTTCCACTGCGGCTTTCGGCTTTCGTCCAAAATGATGAATCGAACTCGGATTGCCGAAATGCTCTGTCAGAAACGGCAACATTTCCTCCAACACACTTTTATCAATCGGTGTGGTAGCCGCATTATCAAAATACACTCTGTTCATGCAGGCGAAGGTAGCAGATTTGTATTCTTTGTAAGAGGCTGTTTAAAATCTGCAATCGTTAGTCGTTAATCTAAAATCGTTAATCAAAAAACAGAGCAATGATTAACAATTGTAGATTTTAGAAATCTTTATCCAATAGGAATCAATGAATCCTGAAACCCATTTTCAAACCAAGCCCCGCATCAAAAAATCTGCCGGAGGTTCTTTCTAATTTGCGCAGGTCGCTGTTGAAGCGCGCAAGGTTCAGGAACTGAATCTGCGGACCTATGAAAATATCTGCATGGTCATTTATCACCAGTTCGCCCCCTAAAAACATAGATATGCCAAACGATGCACCTTGTTTCATTTGGGTAGTGCTGTAAGTATTAAACTCGCTGCTGCTCTTTATTTCGCTGCCATTTGGCGCATAGCTTTTGCCCGAGGAGCGCATGGCAATCGGTATATTAAAATCAGGACCTATTGCAAACTCGAAAGTGCAGTCGCTCATTTTTTTGTAAAGGTGAATGTAAAGCGGAATGGAAAGCAGCATCTGATGCGTATTGCCTGTGTAGCTGATATAAGAACTGCCGATTATTAGCTTAATGTTTTACTCATTACCTTATTTTGCAAAAACGTTATTTAGTCAATGCTTAAATACTCCGCAATGAATTGAAAGCTTGCTATTGTTAACATTACTTTAATAAATAGCTTTGCCAAAAATTTATCGGGATTGAAACTTTCTAATCTATCCGCTGCACCTCGACTTGCAGTTTGCACACTTTCCATAATCGTTGCTCAACTTTCTTTTTCGCAGGAAAAAAAATCGCCAGAGATAAAAGCGATGTTGAAAAAAGGCTTGAATTTTTCTACTGCCGACAGCAGCTTTTCGCTTGGCTTGCGTTTTCGTATTCAAAGCAGGGTGGGTTATGTTTCCACTTCCGAAAAAGATTTTAATCCACGCGAGTTTGAGTTCAGGGTGCGCAGAATACGCTTGCGTTTAGACGGCAATTTATTTTCGCCCCGCCTTACTTACAACATTCAATTCTCGTTTTCGCGGAGCGATATGGACTGGGACATCAGCGGTTTTCCGAACGTGTTGCGCGATGCCATGATTTCATACAAGTTTCGCAACGGGCTTGTATTGGCAATGGGGCAGGGCAAGCTGCCGGGCAACAGACAGCGGGTGATTTCTTCGGGCGAGTTGCAGCTTGCCGACCGTTCTATCGTGAGCAATGCGCTAACCCTTGACCGCGACTTTGGGGTGTTTTTGTCCTACTTCTACGATGGCAGGTTTGCTTTCAGAATCAAAACCGCTGTGTCGTCCGGTGAGGGTAGAAATGTTTTAAAAACCGACAAGGGACTTGCTTACACTGCGCGTGTGGAGCTGTTGCCCCTTGGTATGTTTTCGGATGGGGGCGATTACTTTGAAGGCGATTTGTTTCGCGAGCCAAAGCCGAAACTTTCCGTTGCCGGTTGGGGCAGCTTCAACAACGGAGCTTTGCGCACGGGTGGTCAATTGGGCAGAGAACTTTTTGAAGGACGCGACTTGTATGGTGCCGGAACTGATGTGGTTTTTAAGTATGCGGGCTTTGCGCTTTCGGCAGAGTATTTGTATCGCTATTGCAAAAACCCGCTTACATACAATTCAGATAGCTTGCAGCGGCAAGTTATTGCTTCAAAAAGATGTGGGAAATAGGTACGCGCTATTCGCTGCTGATTCCGCAAAAAGAGATTGAAATGTTTGAGAAAAACCAACAACACTTTTCGCTGGTGGTGAGCAAATACTTAATCAAGCATAAAGTGAAGGTACAAACAGATTTCACCTACGAACTGAACCGAACTCCCTCCAACCTAAGCAACAAAAACGGCAATTTCCAA
>CAZSEG010000173.1:5188-5684 GCA_964605875.1 uncultured Chitinophagaceae bacterium | reverse complement strand
AATAATTATAAAACCTTTAAACCTTTGCTATTGTTTCAATTTAATTTCCAAAGATGAAAACAAGCTGAATACAAAATATTTGCTTGCGTTGCTTAACTCCAATCTCATCAATTTTTATCATGGTCATAAATACTTAGACCTTTCCAAAAACCTGTTTCAAAAAATACTCATTCAGAATTGCAAAAAGTTTCCTGTCAAAACAATTGATAAGAAAAACAAAGACGAAGTTCAAAAGCAATCAGAAATCATAAAGTTGGTTGACCGGTTGCTGCACTTGAATGAAGAATTACAGGAAGCAAGTTTAGAAACCAAACGCCAACAAATTCAAGGTAAAATTGACTACTGCGAAGAGCAGATAAATAAAAGGGTTTATGAATTATATGATTTGAAACAACATGAAATAGATTTGATTGAAGAAAATGCAAGAACATGAAATTGCAAAAGGAGAAAAGTAAGTTTAGAGAAACCTTGATTTTAATTGAGCACAATCGTGATG
>CAZSEG010000173.1:0-5178 GCA_964605875.1 uncultured Chitinophagaceae bacterium | reverse complement strand
TGAGAACTTAAAGAAACTCATTGATATGCCCGTTGAAAAAGTAGAAGAACTAAGAGCCCATTATTATAGAAGGTATAAGGAGGCAGAGGAATGTGGCTATAATGAAAGTGCAACCGTTAATCGTTTGCATTATACTTTGATTGAAGAAGCATTGCAAATCAAAAAGGGAAATGATGAAGAAATTTGGAGTTCACTAACCTGAAAAAATTGACCATTGCGAAAGCAGGATAAATGAAATTGTTTATCGGTTGTATGAATTGACAGAAGAAGAAATAAGCATAATTGAAAACAAATAGCATATCAACATGTCTGACAGCATTAAATTTGGTTTAGCAATAGAAGTTCACAATCTTCTTACAGAAGATGAGCTAAAGCCAATAGTTTCAGAATTGAAACGCATTGATATTGGTTTAGAATACAAGTATCTCAAGAGAGGTGCGTATGCAGCACTTGATTGGCTACATCCGGTCATTGCATTATATGGCGATTCAGAAATGTTTCGGTCGCTTATACAAAATGGAACGTATGATGCTTTCAAATTCTACCTGTTTACAATTATCAAAACAGTTGCCAATAGGAAGTATTTTAAGTTGACAAGTAGAACAACCGAAGAAAAATATGGAGCATTTTCAATTGTAGTTTCTACTAAAGAAAAAGCATCAGCAACTTATAGTTTTGAAGGTGTTATCTCAGAAGCACATATCAAAAATTCGCTTGATGCTTTTATTAAATCGGTTGAAACACTTAACCCTGATACAAATAAACAAAATTTGATACATGCTACTTTCAACATTCAATCCAACGAATGGAATACCAAAACAATGAGTGAACTATTGCAAGAAATAAGCAAATTGAAAACGAATAAGTGAACAATAAAAAGCATATACCTCACTGGCACGAGCGGACGCTCACGCGAGGAGTGAATACACCAAACAATTTTATTTTCCCAATTCAATATTTAATAGCTTGAAAATATGGCAAATAAAGAAATAGAACAAGATGTTGCTATGGATATGATACTTGAACATCTCATCAAAAACAAACATCGGCAGCCCCTTTCATACTATGAGATACAGAAGGATATTTTTCGTGATATAGACGTAGCAATTATTCGGCATATAGTTGAGGCAATGGCAAATAATCCTATCAATCCAATTGTAGAAATCCACTTCATAAATGGATATGGGGATAGAGAAAATAAGGTTTTATGTGTAAAAGCAAATGCAGTTACTGAACAATTTTTATACAGGTTAGGAGGATATAAAAAATACTATCAACAAAAACGCGATGAAAAATTTTTTGAGAAAAGAATCTTTGAATTAGAATTTAAACTCAAAGAAGATACGCTGAAAACAAATAAGTTAAATCGAGCGGGTATAGTTTTGTCAATAGTGGTTTCTGTTATTGCTTTAATTATCTCGTTTTGGGGTTTATTAAATAAAATCTGATTGATTCCAGTAAACTTTCAGGAAACACTGTCGAAAGATTCAGTTATCCGGAATTTCCGGATAGCTCAAAAAGAGGAGGAAAACACTGGAACGAACCCAAAAAGAAAAAATGAATAAAAAGAAAACAACACCCACCGAAGGTTTCAATGAAATGCTGCTTTACACTACGCCCAACGGCAAGGTGAAGGTGGAAATTTATTTACAGAACGAAACCATCTGGCTGACACAGCAAAAAATTGCCGATTTATTCGGGGTGGACAGAAGTGTGATAACCAAGCACCTGAAAAACATTTTTGAAACCAAAGAACTTGCCGCAGATTCAGTTAGTGCAAAAATTGCACATACTGCCGCAGACGGGAAAAAATATCTGACCCAATTTTACAATCTTGACGCTATTATTTCCGTGGGCTACCGCGTAAACAGCACACAGGCGACCCATTTTCGTATATGGGCAACGGAGCGGCTGAAAGAATACATCATCAAGGGCTTTACTATGGATGATGAGCGGCTGAAAAACCCGAACAATATTTTCGGCAAAGATTATTTTGAAGAGCAGCTTGCCCGCATCCGCGACATTCGCAGTAGCGAGCGCAGGTTTTACCAAAAAATCACCGACATCTATTCGCAATGCAGCGCAGACTACAGCCCTGACACAGACAGCACAAAAAAATTTTTCGCTACTGTTCAAAACAAACTGCATTGGGCTATTACGGGCAAAACCGCTGCCGAACTCATTCATGAAAGAGCCGACAGCACAAAGCCAAACATGGGACTAACCATCTGGAAAAACGCGCCCGAAGGAAAAATCAGGAAACCCGATGTGGCGGTTGCAAAAAATTATTTAGCCGAAAACGAAATGACCGCTCTGAACCGCATTGTAACCATGTATCTTGATTATGCCGAAAATCAGGCGAACAAAGGAGTGGTGATGCTTATGAAAGATTGGGTTCAGAAATTAGACGCATTTTTACAGTTCAACGAAGAAGCTGTTTTGAAAAACGCAGGGAAAGTAACGCACGAAGTGGCGGTGGCATTGGCGGAAAAAGAATTTGAGAAATACCGCATCGTGCAGGACAAACTTTATGAAAGCGATTTTGACAAGGTAATAAAACGCATTGAAGAAAAAAAGAAATGAAAACCATAGCCGCTACATCAAAGTTTTCTACTCATGATGATACTTTTCATTCCGTAAAATAGTACACGCACGATAAAGTTGCTCCGTAAATAATGCGCGAATCAATTGATGCGGAAAAGTCATTTTTGAAAGCGAAAGTTTGTAGTTTGCTCTGACATACACAGCTTCAGAAAATCCATAAGCCCCGCCAATTACAAATACTACATTTCTTCCCGCATTCAACCATTGATTCAATTGCTTTGAAAAATCTACCGAGCCAAGTTCCCTGCCCTTTTCATCCAGCAGCACAACAGTATCATTCTCCTGAATTTTTTTCAGCAGCAATTTACCTTCATCATTTGCGTTGGAGGCATTGATTGCAAGCATCTCAAACTTGTAATATCTGTTAATGCGCGCAGCGTATTCATCTGCAAGCGCCTTTACAGACTTGTCATAAGTTTCACCAACGGTAATCAATTGCAGCTTCATTATCTTATCGCTATTATATTCGCCCGCTAAAATGAAGAAGTATTTCTGGCTTATTGCAATTGTGTTGTTGTTTCATTCGTGCAAACAAGAATCTCCCGATGAAATAATTGTGAGGACATGGAAGTTGAGCAACATCAAATACGAGCGTGAAATCAGTGAAGATGTACAACCCATTATCGAAGCGCAGATACAAGCATTGAGAGAAACTTTTCGCTTAGAATATAAAGCAGACAACACCTATCATGCACATTCTGTAAAAGACGAAACAGGCAATTGGCAGATAAACAGCGATTCAATGATTCTGAAACACATTGATAATGACGGTGAACAAGTTTACAAAATCATGTTGATTTCAAAGGATTCATTGCATCTCAAAACAACATTACAAACAGAAACAATCACACTTCAACTTATTCCTGAATAATTATGCAGAAATCAATCATAGCTTTAGCATTAGTAAGCGCAACTTTGTTTTTTAATTCATGCGACAACAAAAACAAGACAGGCTTCAACACAGATAATATTATTGGTCTTTGGGTAATTGACCAATATGAAATCAACGGAACGGTTTTGCGACATGAAAGCATCGGCAGCCCAAGAATCGAATTTCGTGGCAACGAGTATTTAATCAATACTGCGGGTGATGTTGAAAAAGGAACTTACACCATCAGCGATTCAACTTTGAAGTTGGACTGCACAACAAATCCCGACAAGCCCGACAACTCATTTACACTGACAAGATTAGATTCTGCTTTGGTGGAATACTACTCTCAAACTGATAACAATCGTTTGAATGTTACGCTAAGGAAAATGAATCCGTAGAAAAGATATTCGATGTGCGACTGTTCGATTTTCGATATGCGACTAATTTTACACCCCACATTTCACTGCCTATTGCTTCACTGCCAACTCTATAGATTCAACACCGCCTTTGCTTTTAAAATACTTGCCACCGAAAGTGCATCGCGAATTTCGCCACGCATCACCATTTCAACCAACTCTGTAAAATGAAGTTTGCGGATGTTTAATACTTCATCTTCCTCTGGTTTTTCGCCAATAAATTTTAATCCTCTTGCTAAATACGTGTAAGAAATTTCATCTGTTACCGAGTTAGAAAGCTGCATCTCTAAAATCATTTCGTACTGTTCGGCTTGCAAGCCAACTTCCTCATGTAGTTCGCGCTTTGCCGTCTCTAACGGAGATGTTCCTTCGGGGCAGCCGCCTTCGGGCACTTCCCACTCATAGCTGCTTAATGTGTAGCGGTATTGCCCGACAATCCATGTGTTGTTCTCTTCATCCAATGGAATAACTGCCACGGCAATATTCTTAAAATGCACAACACCGTAAATACCCTGATTTCCTGCGGGGTTCAGCACTTTATTCTCTTCAACTTTAATCCACGGATTTTCGTATTTATTTTCCGTGCTTAGTGTCTTCCACGGATTTTCTGCTTCATTTTTGTTCATAACAAATCATGCTTTTTATTCATTGAAATATTCGCTTTGTTCCACTCCAATTGCTTTACAAAAGGATACTTGCGCACCGCGCAATTTTTTATTGAACATATCGAGCAGGAGTTCTCAGTGCAAGGGTCGGGGTGAATAAAAAACTCTGCCTGCTTGCCAAATTCTATGTTGATGAGTTTGGCAATCTCCTCCATTTCTGTATGCGTTTCGGCAAGTGAAAAATAATAAGGTAACGTGATGTGGCAATCAATGTGCAACTTATTACCATATTGAATTACGCGCAGGTTGTGAATGTCAATCCATGCAGCTTTTCGGTGCTTTGAAAGAAATGCCGCAATCTCCTCCACCAAAGCCATATCAGCCTCATCCATAATGCCTGCAAACGATTTGCGCAGCAAAGTATAACCGATGTAAATTATCCACGCGCCCATCAATATTGCCACTGCATTGTCAATACTTTTGATGCCCGTAAACCAGATTAACGCTAATCCAATCAATGCCGCAACGGAGGTAAGCGCATCGCTTTGCAGATGTTTACCATCGGCTATCAAAGGCAAAGAACCTTCCTGCTTACCAACTTTAATCAGCCAAAAAGCAATGCCATAATTCACCACTGCCGAAAATGCAATCAGCGCCAAACCGTAATCTATGTGTTGCACTT
>CAZSEG010000172.1:0-5697 GCA_964605875.1 uncultured Chitinophagaceae bacterium | reverse complement strand
TTCTGTACCAAAATAATATTGCGCCAAATTGTCTTTAAAATATCTTTAAGATGTTATGAGCGCAATAATAGTGTTACGAATGTTTTTAAAAATATCAGAACAAACAAACGCATCGGATAATTTTTATTGCAAATGAAATAACAGGCAGTGTTGCATAGCATTTTTTTTAAGACACAATTTTGGATTTTAGATTTCAGATTTCGTGAAGTGTGATTGGGAATGCAAGCCTGCTTCTGACATTTGTAATGTCGAATTTCGTAGCGCAGGTTCTATGAACCGAAAAGGATTAAAAAATCCTGCGATCAAGGGTTCGGATTACAAATTCCGAACAGCCAAAATAAAAAGTCCGTTGGACAATATGTAGGTGCGTATTTGGGATATTTAGCATTAATGACAGTATTTAATATCAATGAGTTTAGGTCTTTGTGAGTGAAAATTTGGAAGTGCGGTGAGGTGCGTGTATTTTTGGGTCGGCAGCAACCTTTGTCGAGTAAACATGAACCAATCAAAGTTTTTTATTGAAGGCAAGTTAGGTCCGCTGTTACTTCGCAATAGAAGCATACGGGCGGCTGCCTTTGAAGGGATGGCCGAACATCATCATGTTACAGACGCGCTTGTCAATTATCATACTTCCGTTGCTAAAGGTGGTGTAGGAATGACTACGGTGGCTTATGCCTCGGTAAGCAAAAGCGGCTTGTCGTTTCCGCATCAGTTATATATGCGACAAGAAATAGTTGGTGATTTGAAAAAGCTGACCGGTTCGGTTCACCGCGAAGGCGCGGCTGTATCGGTGCAGATTGGTCATTGTGGCAATATGGCAAACAGCTCGGTAACGGGAATCAGACCCATGGCGCCCAGCGGGGGAATAAACTGGTATGGGCCAACTTTTCCGCGAAGCATGAAGGCGCGTGATATTGAAGAAGTAAAAAATGATTTTAAAAATGCCGTGCGCATTGCTGCCGAAAGTGGCTTTGATGCGGTGGAAGTCCATGCAGGGCATGGTTATCTTATCAGTCAGTTTCTTTCTCCCTATACCAATAAGCGAAGCGATGAATATGGCGGCACCTTTGAAAACCGAAAGCGCTTTATGATTGAAATGCTCACGGCAGTTCGCGAGGCACTTCCATCGAACATGGCGCTGATTGTAAGAAGGAATTGCTGGGATGGAGTTGACAAAGGCATTACTAAAGAAGAAGGAGTGCTAACCGCAAAAGCCATTGAGCAATGCGGGGCAGATGCTGTCGTGGTAAGCGGTGGATTTGTGAGCCGCGCGCCCATGTATGTAATGCGCGGTAAGATGCCCGTAGATATTATGGCGTATTTTATTCAAGAAGGTTGGAAGAAATTTTTTGTGAAACTGGCAGGTAAACAATTGATTCCTTCGGGTCTTTTTACCGAAGGATATTTTATGGAAGAAGCAAAACGGATTCAGCAGGCAATAAAAATCCCCGTGGTGCTGGTGGGCGGCATGAACAGTATGGCAACAATTGAAAAAGCCATGAAGGAAGATTTTCAGTGGATTGCCATTGCACGTGCACTTATTGAAAACACGAACTTTGTAAACGATTTAAGAAATGAAGTGATTGAAAAATCGGGCTGCACTATTTGCAATTACTGTGTGGCTAAAATGTATAGCGGTGAAATGGCCTGCCACTTGCACGAAAATAATTTGCCCGAAGAACTGAAGAAAAAAATTGCCGCCTTAAACTATGATTGAAACCTTTGCACTCATTACCGGTGGCTCATCGGGTATAGGACTTGAAATGGCAAAGCTATTGGCAGCGCGGGGCTATTCCTTACTACTGGTGAGTAATCAGGAAGAACAATTGAATCAGCTTAAAGAAGAATTTTCCGCCCTGTATAAAGTGCGGGTAGAAACACTATTCATCAACCTTGCGCGAAACGAAGCGGCCTCCGAGGTTTTTAATTTCTGCCGGAAGAAGCATCTCGAAGTGGAAGTGCTGGTGAACAATGCGGGCTTTTTCTTTTTCGGACAGATAACCGATGCCGACCTTACAAAAGCACAGGCAAAAATTCATCTGCATGTAATGACCTCTTCCCTGCTATGCACTTTGTTTGGCAGCGAAATGAAACAACGAAAACGGGGTTTCATTCTCAACAATTCTTCCATCTCGGCTTACAAAGACTTTCCCGGAATAGGATATTACGGAGCCACTAAATCTTACATCAAAAGCTTTACCCGCAGCCTGCGCACAGAACTAAAGTTTTATGGTGTGCATGTAACCTGCCTTTACCCGGGAGCTACTGCCACTAACCTTTATGACCCGGATGTGATTGATGTTGAACTTGGAAAGAAACTCGGCATCATGATGAGTGCTGAAAAAGTAGCGAAGCTGGCAGTGAAAGGTTTGTTTAATAACAAGGCTGTGGTTATTCCGGGTTTTATGACCAGACTGATGTTGTTCTTTGCGCTTCTTACTCCTCATTGGGTTATTTATGAAATAAGAAAGCGCACGAAGCTTCTCAAATAAAACACAATCCAATTTTTGTGTGGACATCAGTAAGGCAGCCGCTAACTATGTATTGCCGAAAGCGCGGTTGCAGTGGTTAGTGGTAGCTTTGTTCATTCTTTTTTCGTAGCGCAGGTTCTGCGAACCGAAAATAAACAGGATTAAAAATCCTACGATAAGGGTTCGGAATTACAAATTCCGAACAGCCAAAAAATAAAAAGTTCGTTGGACAATCTATGGGTGCATATTTTATGTATCCATAATAATTTGGGCGAGGTGTGTATTTGGGATATTTAGCATTAATGACAGTATTTAATATCAATGAGTTTAGGTCTTTGTGAGTGAAAATTTGGAAGTGCGGTGAGGTGCGTGTATTTTTGAGTTAGCTGCCATTTTAGGGCGACAGTGCTAACTCAAACATTTGTGCCTTGACCTGACAGTAAAAAATAACGCATTGACAACATGACGACAGTTGCACCACATATCTCAAAGGACACTTTTGTAGAAATTCTGCAAGACAAAAAACTGGTGCAACCCCTGCTATTCGACATTTGTAATGTCGAATTTCATATCGCAGGTTCTGTGAACCGAAAATAAACAGGATTAAAAATCCTGCAATAAGGGTTCGGAATTACAAATTCCGAACAGCCAACATAAAAAATCAATACATCGCTTTCTCAATCGCTATTTACTTCTCTGCTAAAAATTTACTGAACCATTTACCACTGTCTTTAATGGTTCTTTGCTGTGTTTTAAAATCGGTGTGTACAATACCGAATCGCGGCTTGTAACCTTCCGCCCATTCAAAATTATCCATGAAGCTCCAGATAAAATATCCTTTCACGTTTACGCCTTCGCGCTTTGCGCGCAATACATTTTTAAGATAATCTTTTAAGAATTGTGTGCGTTTTGAATCATGCACTTCATTACCTTCAACTTTATCGGGAAATGCAACTCCGTTTTCGGTGATGTAGATATTTTTTACGCCTTCGTAAGCAGCAAATTGTTTGATGATTCTGTAAATACCTTCGGGATAAACTTCCCAATTCATATCGGTTACATCACCTAATTTTTTCGCAGGAACATTGATACCGTTGATAATTGGCACAATGCCCAAATATTCGGCAACTAACCGCGAATAATTCTGCACACCTATAAAATCAAAATCAAACTTCATGTTGCCTTCATCTTCGGGCTTCATGTATTTTTCAATTTTCCTTAAAGCAGGTAAATCTTTTTTAGGATAACCCAAGCCGAGAATCGGCTCAATAAACAACCTGTTAATCATCGCATCGGCTCGCACGGCTGCTTTCATATCTAACGGATGGTCGGTTTTAGCATCAATAGCAGAGCATGAAAATGTAGTGCCGATGTTTCCGCCTTTCACTAAATTCTTCAACACCTTCCCTCCTATTCCATGACATAAAGTTGTGTGGTGCGTTGCTTTGTAAAAACTTTTGAAACCGAAAATTCCGGGGGCATGAATGCCTAACAGATAACCACCGCCAACGAATGCCATCGGCTCGTTAAACACCATCCAGTTTTTTACTCTGTCGCCAAAGTTTTTGCCGCACAACGCAACGTATTCTTCAAACCAGCCGAGTATATCACGATTCATCCAACCGCCTTTGTTTTGCAGGGCTTGCGGCAAATCCCAATGGTAGCAGGTTATCCAGGGTTCAACGCCTTCTTTCAGACATTTGTCTATCACTCTGTTATAGAAATCTATTCCCTTTTGATTGGGTGTGCCTGTGCCTTCGGGTAACACTCTGCTCCATGCAATGGAGAAACGAGAAGCAGGAATATTCATGCGTTTCATCAGCTCAATATCACTTTCGTAGCGATGATAAAAGTCTGCTGCTACATCGCCATTTTCGCGTGTTTTTATTTTTCTGCCGCCATTGCGATGCGTGAAGTTGTCCCATATACTTTCGCCTTTGCCATCAACATTCCACGCGCCTTCTATCTGATAGGCAGCGGTTGCCGTTCCCCACACAAAATCTTTACCGAAATCGCTTCGCTTTAATTCTTCATCGGCTAAAAGTGATGCCAACAATCCTTTTGGTAACATTGCGCCTGCACCCAATGCTGCTGTAATTTTCAGCCATTCTTCTCTGGTCATTTGATTGATTATTTATGAATGATTATTGAATACTTTTTTCACTATTGACCGACTAACACCTATAGATTGTTGATACACAAATACAAACACACCCCTACCCCTCTCAAGAGGGGAAAACAGCCAACACAAGACACAGTAACGATTTTAGCATTGTCTTTTATTTTTAATCGGTCAATAGTGATTTTTTATCTCTACGAACTGATTGAATTGCGCACCCTTTGCGTATAATTTCTGATTGCCATACGCAGTTCTTTCCCTTTCTCAACATCTTCAAGAATAGCGATTGCCGCAAGAATATGAGTAAGTTGTTCGCCTTCATCTTTTCCTTCAATATTTATTTCGGGTTGCTGTTCTTCGTACAAGGCATTTTCGGCTTCGCGAAGTTGTTGTATAGTATATGTTTCGGCTAAAAATTTTATTATAGGAAGTTGCATGATTGATAATAGTATTTGAATTGCAATAAACGAATTTTGCAATTATATCAACCTTATTGTTTAGAGAAATATTTCAGGTGATTGCTCTTTCAAAAATGTTTAAAGTCTGACTAAAGTCCGACCGAGTAACTCATCCAAAGCACATTCGCAATAATTATTGCATACAAAAAAGTCGCTATTGCATTTCTTTTCAGCAGCGGGTCAAACTCAACAGGGTTCTTAATTCTGTAAACTTTAAAACAGGAAATAATAAAGATTACAAAACCTGCATATAGTGTCAGTCTGCCGGAATTTTGTATTTCAATATTCTGAAAAAACACCACCATACAGATGATGGCAAGCACATTCAGCAGATAAAAATACAGCTTAGAATTTGCGAAGCCCAACCGCACCGCCATCGTAATCTTACCTGCTTTTTCATCGCTTATTCTATCGCGCATATTGTTGAGATGCAAAACAGTTGCAGCCCAAAAACCAATGCCCGAAGCAGGCAGCAATAACATATAATTAAAAGTGTGCGCCTGCAAATAATAACTGCCGCAAACACCCACCAAACCAAAAAACAAAAACACAAACACATCGCCTAAACCATAGTAACCATAGGGATTTTTGCCTACTGTATATTTGATGGCAGCAGCTATGGCAGCAATGCCCAGCACAAAGAAAAACA
>CAZSEG010000171.1:2355-5896 GCA_964605875.1 uncultured Chitinophagaceae bacterium | reverse complement strand
TTATGTGGGCTTTGACGGTAGTGATGGGCATAGGCATGGCGGGCATAGGCATGGCTATTATGCACGATGCCAATCACGGAGCTTACAGCGCAAGCAGCCGGGTAAATTCAATGCTCGGCTACACATTGAATCTAATCGGTGGCGATGCTTCCAACTGGAAAATTCAACACAACAAATTGCATCACATTTACACAAATATTCATCATCACGATTTGGATATTCGTGAGAACTTCGGCTTGCGGTTTACGCCTGCCGTAAAGCATAAACCGTTTCAACGGTTTCAGGTTTTCTATGTATTTTTTCTTTACTCGCTGCAAACTTTTTCATGGATTTTACTGAAAGACTTTACTCAGTTTTTTAAGTTCAGGCTATCAGGTCAGGACGGAAGAAATAAGTCTGAGCGGATGCTGCATTTTGTAGTTCTGATTGTTTCAAAATCAGCATACATAGTTTTTGCTTTTATACTGCCGCTTTGGTTGGCAGATATTACTTGGTGGCAACTGCTGATTGGTTTTATGACCATGCACGCGGTGGGCGGGTTAATACTTTCTATTGTGTTTCAAATGGCACATATTATTGAAGAAACCGAGTTTCCTGTGCTGAATGAAGCAGGAAATATTTCTAACGAATGGGCAATTCACCAAATGCAAACCACAGCAAATTTTGCACACGGTAATAAGTTTATTACCTTTTGCGTAGGCGGTTTAAACTATCAGGTGGAGCATCATTTATTTACAAAGATTTGTCATGTGCATTACCCTGCAATTGCACCTATTGTAGAATCAACTGCTAAGGAGTTTGGAGTACCTTACCTGAACCATAAAAATCTTTCGTGCGCTTTTTTTTCGCATCTTAATTTTTTAAAGAAATTAGGTAAAAACGAAGTGTTTGAAAAAGCAGTGAATATTGGTTGATTACAGTTCTAAATATTCCGCATCATTCTGTACAGGATAGCGCATCAGAAATTTGATGGCGCGCGCCATATCCCAATTCTCGAAAAACACTTTATTGAGCGCATGAAGTATCGGGGCGGGTTGATTTACTTTTTCAACAATCAGCTTGCCGATTTTAAGCGTGCGCACACCTTCGGCAACTTCTCCAATGCTGTCTAAAATTTCTTGCAGCGATTCTCCTTTTGCTATGCGATAGCCCACCGCATAGTTGCGCGATTTTGGCGAAGAGCAGGTTGCAATTAAATCACCAATGCCTGCCATTCCCAGAAATGCTTTTTTGTCTGCACCTAAGGCTTTGCCTATGTAAATCATTTCTGCCATGCCTCGTGTGATTAACATGGCGCGGGCATTTTCGCCATAACCCAAGCCGCTTAATGCGCCTGATGCCAAAGCCACATAGTTTTTCAAAACTCCCGTAAGTTCAATTCCCAGCAAATCTTTGTTGCCGTAAACCTGAAAACGCTCACTGCGCAAACACGATTGTCCCTCTTTTATCACCTCGTCAAACCGGCTTGCAATTACGGTTGCAGCAGGCTGATGTTCCGCTAATTCAGCCGAAAGATTGGGACCCGCCAAACAACCGATGCGCACCGCGCCTGTTTCTTCCCGAATCAGTTCGCTCATGGTTTTTATCTGCTTCAACGAAATGCTTTCGGGCGTTGCGGTTTCTAAATCAAACTCGGTGTGTAAACCTTTGGTGGCGTGAATTACAATATGGTCGGGGCGAAGAAAAGGGGAGAGGTCTTGAATCATGCTTTTGAAAAACTGCGATGGCACTACGGGAAAAATGATGTAACAGTTTTCGGCTAATTCCTGCAAACTTTCCACCACGTGAACGCGCTCATGAAAAGTGTGCCCGCGATGCGTTCTTGTAGCGCGAATCTGTTCGGCTACATTCTTACTGCGTTCATACAAAAACACGCGCATATTTTCGGCAAGCAGGTTGGCAATTGCCGAACCAAAACTTCCTGCGCCTATCACTCCTGCTATTTTTTCTCTCATTGTTTTGCTGCTTTGTTCGTCAAACTATATCCACTTATCCAAGCCATATCCATCCAAGCGATTATGGTAGTAATACAACAGTTTTAAATCTTCGCTTTCATAAACGTTGCCGCTTTTTTTAATCGGGTTCGATACGTGATATAAGTTCACATTTTTCATACCATGCTCTACAATTTTATCAATGTTCCAGCGCAACTCGGGCGAAGTTTGAACCTCGCCATTGGCTGCCATTTCTTTCAATTTATCTTTTAGTTTTCCGATGGCATCAAAAAGTTCCTGTTCGGGAATTGAAATGTCTTCTACGGGTGTGCGCAACAGTGTAAATAAATCAACTTTCGGGTAACGTTTTTTTATCAGTTCAAAAAAAGTAAAACATACCAAATTGCTTGTCAGCACGGTGTTTACTTTCCAGTAACTTTCTACAATTTTCTCACTTAAAATCTTGGTATATTCTTCATCGCGCTGCTGGTCGTCCGTTAGTTCGCCATTGGTCATAAAGTATCGCTTGATGTCAATAGGATGCCCCAAATGATTGAAGCTGTTGCCTTCTTCATCCACTTCGTTGCCGAACACATCCATCACGTTACCCAACGAAATAGTGAGCGAAGAGCTTGCCGTCAGGAACTTCAGCATAAAGCGCAGCATTTTAATCGAAGTGGAATATTCATCGTTTTCGCGTATGTACAAATGCTTGCCTACATCTTTCAGGTAATCATTTATTAGGCTTGATGCTTCGAGAACAAAGTGATAGTTAATCACCATCGGCACTACATAAAATTTTGGCGCAAGGTTTTCGGGGTAGTTTTTGAAGTGCAGTTTTTGTGCTTCAATGGCTGTGCCCAACAATCCGAGTTTCAGCCGTTTCTCTAACATTCCCGAGCGCGAGCGTGTGCCACCCGGAAAAAATATACTGTGCGCACCGCGTTGTAATGCCACACAGGAATAAGTTTTTAATGCTTCGAGATAGAAATTATTTTTCTTTCGTCTGTCCAATTTGTATGCGCCCAAGCGGCTCATAAAATAGGAGAGGAGCTTGATGCTGAAAAGGTTCAAACCCGCGCCATAAGTGAATGCCGGCAAGCCGAGTTCGTTCAAAACCCAACCCACCATAATGGAATCCATATTGCTGAAATGCGTAGGCACAACAATCAAAGTTCCTTTTTCCGATAGCTTGCGGATGCGTTCAATATCGCCCGTAATGGGAATTTTTTCGTGAATGGTTCTTGCGCTCGCACTCAGGTTTTTAAACCACTTTCCAGGTGCGGCATTCAACACGCGCCCGAAGAATTGCGGCAAAATTGCCCGCGCCAATTGAAATGAGTTGTTGTCGAAATTTCCGGTTATTTCGTGGATGTAACGGTCTAAAATTTCGTTGGTAAGCTGTTGCGCAGTGATGCTGCTGTCTTCCGCATCCACCTTCATAAACTTGCTTTTTATGCTTGCCCAAAATGCGCGTTCATCGGGTGGGTCTGCTTTCCAGGGTTTTTCGGTAAGGCGCACTCTTTCCTGAAATAAAACCTTTGCCAGTTCTTCTTTCAGCGCATCATCATTGTGCAATCGCGCATACAACTTTTCGAGCGTTGCAT
>CAZSEG010000171.1:0-2345 GCA_964605875.1 uncultured Chitinophagaceae bacterium | reverse complement strand
GCATCTTTTACCTGTGCCATAAAACCATCGCGGTCTTCGGCAAGTTTATAGATAGGCCACTGCTTTACATCCTCAATAACATAAGGCAACGGATATGATTGATTGGTTGGTTGTTTTCGCTGTTCCATTTTGTGTTTAGCAAATTGAATATCTGACGTTTATGCTGCAATTCAATTTTGACAAGGTTAAAGAAACAAATGATATTTTTCAAAAAGAATGTTCTCTGATATTACTCATACTTTATGTTTTGAAATTTTTTTCAAAACCATGTAACCTTTTCCTGCACGCAGGCGTACAAGAACACGAACCAAATCTAAAATACCTATGGAAGTCCTGTTAGCCATGCTAATTTCCTTCTCCATCGTGCGAGACGATGTGCATTTAGACCTTGCTAACTTTAGCAAAGAAGAAATCACAAGAATGTCAATCGAGTATGGAGGAAAGCAAGAGTAAGCCACATTCCCCCGATTTAAAATCAAGCGAATGTTACTGATGTGGAAGCATCAAAAGAAATTAAATGAGGAGCTGTTACGGCTCCTTTTTTTATGCTTATAGTTTTGTAAATCTTGTTCTTGCAACGGTGTTTCCCTGCACAATTTCAACAAAATATATTGCCGGAGAAAGTTTGCTTACGTCAAAGGTTGCAGTGCTTTTTTCGGTGCTGCGGGTTTCAATAATTTTCCCTGTGTAATCGTAAATTGAGATTTGAGATGAAAGATTAGAAACATTAGACAATAATTCAACATTTAAAATACTCAATGTTGGATTCGGATAAATCGTAAATCGTAAATCTTCAAATCGTAAATCCTCTACGCTTACGCCTGTTACATTAAATGAAGCTGAAATTCCCTCACAACCGTTGGCATCGGTAACTACTACCGAATAATTTCCGTTTTGTGTTGCCGTAACAGATTGACCATTACCATTTGGAACATCCGCGCCTTCAAATTTCCATTGGTAGCTGCTGAAATTTTGTGTGCTTAAATCATTGCCTGTTTGCGAAATGGTTGGCGCGGGCAAAGTATTTTCAGTCAGCACTAATGTAACGATGCTGTCGCAGGTGTTGGCGGCAACAAGCGTTGCGCTGTAAGTGCCGCCTTGCGTTAAAGTTTGATTGTTGAAATTGTAACTTTCTCCGCTGCAAAACCGGTCGGTAAGATTGGTGGTTTGAACATCCAATACGGTTATATCCAAATACACAGTGCTGTCGCAGCCGCCTTCGGAGGTAAGCAACGCGCTGTAACTTCCCGATTGGTTGATGAACTGACCATTGAAAAAGTAATTGGAATTGCTGCAAGTTGTTTCGGTAAGCTGTGTTGTTTTTGCAGTTGAAACAGTAACCGTAACCGAAGCGGAATCAACGCATGAGGAACCGGGCAGCGAAACCGTAACGGTATATTTTGTTGTTTGTGTGGGTGAAATAAAAATGAAATTGCCCGATTCTCCGTTGCTCCAGTTGTAAACCGAACCGCCCGAAGCGTTCAATGTTGTTTGCGCTCCGCTGCAAATCGAAAAATCGGATGTAACGCCAGCAACCGGTTGTGCCTGAGAAACCACATTCAATGTTGTTGAATCTTTACAACCGTTTCCGTCTGTACCAACCAATTTGTAAACCGTATTTCCAAAAATAGTAACGGGTACATTGTTTCCGGTAAAATTGCTCAAGCCGTTAGACCATTCGTAGTTGCTTGCACCGCTTGCATTTAACGTAACTACATCGCCATCGCAAATTTGTTGCGGGTTGTAGCTTCCCGTTATTGCCGGTTTCGGATGAACGGTTATGTAAGTATTTTTGGTAATGGAATTTTGTCCGTTTCCATTGATTGCGGTTAAAGAAACATTGTAAGTGCCTGCTGCATCGTAGCGAATGGAAGGGTTTGCAGAAGTGGAACTCGAAGGCGTGCCACCCAGAAAACTCCAGGAATAAGATGTAGGCTGATTGGTGGAAAGGTTCGTAAAAGTTACAAACGAACCGCTGCAAACCGCTGTTGGGGTTGCGCTGAATTGCGCTGTTGGCGGCAAGCCGGTTTGCAAACCGATGATATTGATGTTATCAAGATACAGGTTGTTTTGATAGTTGTTATAGCCTTCAAATTTGATGCGCACGGCATTGAATGTTTTGTATGCGTTCAGATTGATTTCATAACACGCTGTTCCAACTGTGCCGCTCAAACACCAGTCGCTCGCAACGGTCGGAATAAAGTCGGCTGTGGATGTGGAAGTTGTTGCAAACGTTCCCGAACCATTTTCGCCACGTGCAAAAATGCGCGTCCAGCTTGTGCCGCAATTCGTAGAAACATATACGATAAGCGAGTCGGTGGAATTTTGGTTGTATCTTCTGTAAG
>CAZSEG010000170.1:4128-6056 GCA_964605875.1 uncultured Chitinophagaceae bacterium | reverse complement strand
CCTCTCAAGAGGGGAAAACAGCCAATGCAAGACCCGGTAATGGTTTGAACATTGTCTTTAATTTTTTATCGGTCAATAATGAAAGTCTTTTTATGCTAAGAATTGGAATTACAGGAGGAATAGGCAGCGGCAAAACTACCGCTTGTCAGTTGTTTGAAAAGCTGGGTGTGCCGGTGTATTATGCCGATAAACGCGCAAGAGAATTGATGGAAGACGACAAACAATTGCGCACAAAAATTGCAGCAGCATTTGGGGCAGATGCCTATAATAATGACGGCTCGCTCAACCGTGTTTATCTTGCAGAAGTTGTTTTTAATAACGAGGAAAAGTTAGCTGAATTAAATGCTTTAGTGCATCCGGCAGTTGCAGCCGACAGCGAATCATGGAATAATATTTTAGCCCGCAACAATTACAGGTATTCTTTGCGCGAAGCAGCACTTTTGATAGAAACAGGCAGCTATAAATTGTTGGATAAGCTGATTGTTGTAACAGCCCCCGAAGCAGAAAGAATTAAACGTGTAATGGCGCGCGATGGCAGCACCGAAGCGCAGGTTCGTGCAAGAATAAACGCTCAGATTCCCGAACCGGAGAAGGTGAAACTTGCCGATTACGTAATCACTAACAATGATTTAATCGGGCTTGCGCAACAAGTAAAAGATATTCACGAAAAGATTTTGACTCTGGCTGGCAGCAACTAAATTGTTGCGGCATCAATTTTCTACAAACCAAAGAAATGTAAAATCCAAAGCGTAGCCGCGCCCATCAGTGCAGATGCAGGAATGGTAATAACCCAGGCAAACATGATATTACCCGCAACTCCCCAACGCACGGCACTTAATCGCTTGGTTAAGCCCGTTCCCATTATCGCACCGGTGATGGTGTGTGTGGTGCTTACAGGTATGTGAAATCCTGTAACGCCAAACAACGTAATTGCTCCTGCGGTTTCGGCACAAAAACCTTCAAACGGTTTCAGCTTGGCAAGTTTTTGACCCATTGTTTTCACGATGCGCCAACCTCCGAATAAAGTACCCAAACCCATTGCCGTATAACAAGCTAAAGCTACCCAAGTAGGTAATGTGTCACCCGGATGCACAATGCCGTGAACCGCTAATGCAGCCCAAATAATACCCATTGTTTTTTGTGCATCATTTCCTCCGTGACCTAACGAAAACAGCGCGCTCGAAACCAACTGCAACCGCCTGAAATACTTATCAACTCTTGCTGCAGGAAGATTCCTTGTAACATTCAAAACAACGATAGAAATAATATATGAAGCCAGCATACCGATTACCGGAGCGAGCGGAATGAAAATCAGTGTGGTGGAAAGTTTATCCATGTTGATGGCTCCTGCGCCTGCTTTGGCAAAAGCCGCGCCCGTGAAACCGCCCAAAAGCGCGTGTGAAGAAGACGAAGGTATGCCCCACCACCATGTCAGCAGATTCCAAATAATTGCGCCTATCAAACCGCCAAACAAAACTGCCTCCGTTACCACATCGGCACGAACCATTTTTTTGATGGTATCTGCCACACCGTGGTCGGTGAAAAAGAAGAATGCAAGAAAGTTGAAAAACGCTGCCCAAGCCACCGCCTGAAACGGAGTTAAAACCCTTGTAGAAACAACCGTAGCAATGGAGTTTGCCGAGTCGTGAAAGCCGTTGATAAAATCAAACAGAATGGCAACAACAACAATGATGATTAGAAATGTCATTGTGTAATTATGAGTTCTTCACTAAAATAGTTTCAATCACATTGGCAACATCTTCGCATTTGTCCGTAGCGGTTTCAAGCGTTGCCAAAATATCCTGATACATGATAATTTTTTTCGCATCCGATTCGCGCTCAAACAGGTCGCCAATGGCTGTATGAAAAACATCATCGGCATGATTTTCCAAACTGTTTACGCGCACACAGGCTTCTTTAATACGAAC
>CAZSEG010000170.1:0-4118 GCA_964605875.1 uncultured Chitinophagaceae bacterium | reverse complement strand
TACGAACAATATTATCCATGTTGCGCAGGTCATAAATGGCTACGTTTAGTTCGTTTGCCGATTTCTCGATTATCTCCGCCAGCTTGCGAATCGGCTCGGTCATTTCTTCCAAACGATACAACTGAATACGCTTTGCCGCGCCATAAATAAAATCTGCAACATCATCCAATGAAGTAGCGAGATAGTGAATATCTTCCCTGTCGAAAGGCGTGATAAAATTGGTGGAAAGCTCTGTAAGAATTTCGTGCGTAACGTTATCGCCAACATGTTCAAGGTCATAAATTTTCTTCATCAGTTCCTGACGTTTTTCGGGCGAATGTGTATTTACAAATTCGCTCAAAGCCTTTGAAATTTCTACCACATTGGCAGAGGCTTTGGCAAAAAGAGCGAAGAACTTTTTGTCTTTCGGAACGAAGAATGTAAGCGCTTTATCTATCCACATGAAGTTTGAATGTTAATGGTGTTCAATTTTGCCGCGCAATAGTAGCACTACCAATGTTAAGGAATTATTAAGTTTAGGAGAACGGATGGGTTGCAGGCTCTATCCGTTTTATCTGCTTTCCTTTCCCTTCGCTTCTTCCCACCACACATCCATTTCTGCCAGTGTCATATTGCTCAATTCCTTTCCTTCCGCCAAAGCCTTTTCTTCCATGTATTGAAAACGATGGATAAACTTTGCATTTGTTTTTTCCAAAGCCGCTTCGGGGTTCACACCAATAAAACGTGCGTAATTCACCAACGAAAAAAGCACATCTCCAAACTCTTTTTCAATCTCCGTTTTATCGTTCTTGTCCACCACAGTTTTTAATTCATCAATTTCTTCTTTCACTTTCTCCCACACCTGATTTTTATTTTCCCAGTCAAAACCAATCATCCGAACTTTATCCTGTATCCGTTGCGCTTTGGGCAATGCAGGTAACGATTTCGGCACTCCCTGCAACACACTTTTCTTTCCTTCTTTCAGCTTCAGTTTTTCCCAATTCAGTTTTACATCATCTTCGTTCTGAACCTTCACATCACCATAGATATGCGGATGGCGGTGTATCAGTTTCTCACATAAATTATTTATTACCGCAGCCACATCAAACACACCCTGCTCCTCTCCTATTTTTGAGTAAAAAACAATGTGCAAAAGAATATCTCCCAGTTCCTCTTTCACATCCTTCATATTGTTCGCAGCAATCGCCTCATTCAGCTCATATACCTCTTCAATCGTAAGCGGTCGAAGCGTTTCCATAGTTTGTTTTTTATCCCAAGGACATTGCTCCCGCAATTCGTTCATAATTTTCAATATCCGTTCAAATGCTTTCAGTTTTTCATTCATGATTTTTGTTCTCTTTGCTGCGCAAAATACTTTCTATGAAGAAGATTATCGAATGTGTTCCGAATTTTAGCGAAGGGCGCGATGCAAATATCATCAAACAAATTACCGATGCCATTGAAAATGTGGAAGGCGCAAAGTTGCTTCACGTGGACATGGGCGCAGCCACCAACCGCACTGTCGTAACCTTTGCAGCCGATGAAAACACAATTGTGGAAGCAGCTTTTCAGGCAATAAAAAAAGCATCCGAGCTGATTGATATGCGCAAGCATCATGGCGAGCATCCCCGCTCGGGCGCAACAGATGTTTGTCCTTTTATCCCGATTGCAAATGCAACTATCGAAGATTGCATTGCCTGCGCAAAAAAATTGGGTAAGCGCGTAGCCGATGAATTAAACATTCCTGTTTATCTCTATGAATATGCGGCTTCTGCCCCGCACCGCACGAATCTTGCACACATCCGCGCGGGAGAATACGAAGGCATTAAAGACAAAATAAAATTACCCGAATGGCAACCCGATTTTGGTACAGCAACTTTCAACGAACGAAGCGGTAATCTCATCACAGGTGCGCGAAATATTTTGATTGCCTACAACGCCAACCTGAATACAACTTCCGTTCGCAGAGCAAATTCCGTTGCGTTTGATGTACGCGAACAAGGCAGAAAAATAAAAGATGAAAACGGAAACGAAACGCAGCAACCCGGCTGGTGCAAATCGGTAAAAGCCATCGGTTGGTTTATTGAAGAATACGGCTTGGCGCAGGTTTCAATGAATCTTACCAACATCAGTCACACGCCAATTCACACCGCCTTTGATGCCTGCGTAAAAAGCGCGTACCAACGCGGAATGCGCGTTACAGGCTCTGAACTTATCGGCTTAATTCCTTTGCAATCCATGTTGGATGCGGGAAAATATTTTTTGGAAAAACAACAACGCAGTACAGGCGTAGGCGATGAAGAACTCATCCGCATCGCCATTAAAAGCATGGGCTTGGATGAACTTTCACCTTTTGAACCACGCAAGCGAATAATCGAATATGTTCTTGAAGATGCTTTGGCAAGCTCTTTAGTAAACAAAACACTCACAGCCTTTGCCAATGAAACCGCAAGCGAAAGCCCCGCCCCGGGTGGTGGCTCTGTGGCTGCATACATTGGCGCGTTGGGCGTGAGTTTGGGAACTATGGTTGCCAATCTTTCATCACACAAAAAAGGTTGGGATAACCGTTGGAAAGAATTTAGCGATTGGGCGCAAAAAGGGCAGGAAATAAAGTCTGCACTCCTGAAACTTGTGGATGAAGATACGCTTGCTTTCAACGCAATAATGAATGCGTTTTCACTCCCCAAAAACACCGATGAAGAAAAGAAAATCCGCAGCGAAGCAATACAGGCAGCCACAAAACACGCCACCGAAATACCGTTTCGCGTTATGGAATTGGCGTATCAATCCTTTGACATTATTGAAGCAATGGCGAAAGACGGCAATCCAAATTCGGTGAGCGATGCGGGTGTTGGCGCACTCTGCTCCCGCTCGGCAGTTTATGGCGCATACTTGAATGTGATAATCAATGCGGGAAGTTTAAAAGATGAAATTTTCAAAAAAGAAATCATTGCAAAAGCGGAACAAATACTAAACAGTTCTATCGAAAAAGAGCAGCAAATTCTTGAACTGGTGAAAGCTAAAATTTAATCTTTTACAAAGTTATTTTTCACCTGCATATTCAGGCACTTCGTCCAACATCAAACCGCCTCGCTTTGTATCAAAGCAATAATTCGTTACCCCGTTGCTAATCCATAAAAATGGTACGTTCAACTTCTGATTGTATTGCAGAATTTGCATCACCACATCCTGATTCAAATTCACATCATGCGCTTTACATTCTATCAATAAAAAAGGCTTGCCGGTGCGGTTGTAAGCCACAACATCACAGCGTTTGCGCAAGCCGTTCAATACAATTTCTTTTTCCACCGCAAGTAAAGATTTCGGATATTTTTTATCGTAAATAAGATAGTGAATTATATGCTGCCGAACCCATTCTTCGGGCGTAAGCGCAACAAATTTATTGCGCACCACATCAAAAATATGATGCACTTCACCTGCCGGTTTTTGCCGGAAATTATAGTTGCCGAAAACAACATTGGTCATGAAGCGCAAAGAAGTTATTTCTAAATTGAAAAACCTATAATTATTGATGCCTGATTTAGCTTACCGCATGACAAACACTACTTCACCAACCTCAGCAAGGTCTGCGATTTCAGCTTGGTTTCTTCCCATTCTTTTTCGCTCTCGCTGGCTTCTGTGATGCCGCAGCCAACGTGCAGCACAACGTTTTTGTTTTGCACTTCCATGCAGCGCAGGTTCACAAACAAATCTATTTTATCATTCAGATTTACGGGACCCAAAAAACCCGAATAATAAGCGCGGTTTTTCTTTTCGTGCAGCGTAATAAATTCAATTGCCGCTTGTTTCGGCAAACCGCCCACTGCGGGTGTCGGATGCAACGCTTCTACCAGTTCCGTCCAATAGAAGTGCGGAATATTTTCTATGATGAATGTAGTGCGCAGGTGCATAATATTACCTGCCGCAACTGTTTCAGGACCAATTAAAGTGAGCTTTACTTGCGGATGCTTTTGGACAATCTCTTTAATGTAATTGCTTACAATTTCCTGCTCGCGCTTTTCCTTTTCGCCCCAGTTGATTTTGTCTTTCTTTTTGCCCTTGCTCGCCTGTGTTCCGGCAAGCGAATAAGTATTAAAAACTCCTTTTTCAAAGCCAAGTAAAAGCTCGGGCGAAGCGCC
>CAZSEG010000169.1:3102-6129 GCA_964605875.1 uncultured Chitinophagaceae bacterium | reverse complement strand
TAGAAACATAGTTGAGGGGTGAGAGTTGGGAGTTGGGAGGTTGTTTGCGTAAGCACACTCTGTGTTTTCCACTACTCTGTGTGCAATCAAAAAGATTAAAGTTTATATGTCCAAAACAAGTTTTGGACATAGCCTGTTACCGCAATCAACTATGTTTCTATATGGTTAAATATTTTACTATGGTATTTGTGTCCACACGGTAGGTTTTTTGAGGGGGCAGACTTTTTAGACTTTCCAAGTTTTAAAAACTTGGAAAGTCTTGTCTTGTGTGATAAATCCCCAATCATTTCGTTATTATGCAACACCAAAAGTTTAGGATGAAGTTTCATTGCCTGTTTCTTTTTGTTTTAATGATTGCGCAGGCGGGTGCGCAGGATGTGCCGCGATATAAGCCGCAGCGCAACCGCATTCTTTTTCTGCTCGATGGCTCGGGCAGCATGAAAGAGCAGTGGCAAAACACGAATCGCTTTGAAGTGGCAAAAAGAATTTTGTTCAACATCATTGATTCGGTTGAAAGAAAAAATCCGAATGTGGAATTTGCCGTGCGGGTGTTTGGGCATCAGTTTCCGCGCGAACAAAAAAACTGCACCGACAGTAAGCTGCTGATTCCTTTTGCCAAAAGCAATGCCGAAAAAGTAAAGGCGGTTTTACCAACTTTATCGCCCAAGGGTATGACACCTATTGCCTATTCCATCGCGCAGGCAGTGAATGATTTTCCGGTGGATGAAAGGTCGCTGAATGCAATTATTCTCATTACCGATGGCGATGAAAATTGCAACGGCAATCCCTGCGAAGCTGCGGCTGCGCTGATTGATAAGCGCATCACCTTAAAGCCATTTATCGTTGGTTTGGATATACAACCCGAATTTGCCAAAAAATTTGATTGCGTGGGTACTTTTTACAACCCCAAAGATGAGACTTCAATTTCCGGCACGGTGGGTGTTATCATTCAGCAAACATTAAACACCACCACCACACAAATCAATTTATTAGACCACAACGGCAACCCGACTATTACTAATATTCCTTTTACGCTTTACGATCATGCTTCGCAAAAAATCATGTACAACTTTGTGCATAATCTGGACGCAAAAGGCAACCCCGACACGATTTATTTAGACCCCGTTGGCATGTACGATATTGAAGTACACAGCACGCCACCGGTGCGCAAAAACAGTATTGAGCTTACACCCGGCAAACACAATATCGTTGCCATAGATGTGCCTTTGGGCAGCCTTACTTTTACAGGCAATGCCGCAGCCGATGCGCCCGATGTGGTTAGAAAAGGCAGCGACATTTTGGTAGTGCAAAACACAGGTGAAAGCAAAATGCTGTTGAAAGATATTTACCGCTCGGAGGTGCTTACACTGCCCGAAACTTTCTTTAATGAAACTCCGGTAATGGGCGGTGTGAAAAACGAAAAGGCAATAAAGAATTTTGGCACTTTATCGCTGGTTGTGAACGAACCTTTAACGCTTTCTGTTTTGGAAGAAAAAAACGATGTGCTGACCCTTGTTACCCGCATGGATTTGCGCGAAGCCGCCACCCTGAAATTGCAACCGGGCAATTTTATATTGGTGTATAAATCCGCAAAAAGTTCAAAGACCGAAAGCACCAAAGCCGTAAAAGTTATTTTAGAAGAAGGCAGGTATCAGGTGGTGAGTTTGAAGTAGAGACGCAAATTTTTGCGTCTGTGATTGAATTAAACAGAACGCTGATTGGTTAGGATTTTTTTAGAACCAAGAGCCGAGATTTTAGAATCAAGAAATACAATTGTCTTGGTTCAAGAACTTATCCAAAGTTTAAAACTTTGGATAAGTTTCAACCCATCGCGACTGTTTAATCTGCGTAATCCAATAATCCGTGTAATCATCATTTGTGTTCATTTTCAAATCATTCCATCATTTCACGTTAAGAAGTCATAAAGTAATAACCCCGACCTTTCATCTTCGTACCAAAGATTAAATTTGGTCGTCAATACACCGTTATATTGCCAAACAATCAGCATGATGAATAGCAAGTTGCACAAAAGTTTTACGCTCCTTTTTTCGTTAATCATTTTTCATTTTTCGCAAGCCCAAATACTTACTCCTGTAAAATGGAGTTGGAAAGCCGAGCAGTTAAAAGACAATGAATACAACCTTGTTTTTACTGCCGGTATTGACAAAGGCTGGCATCTCTATTCGCAGTTTATTGGCGAAGGCGGACCTGTGCCTACCTCTTTTGCTTTTGAAAAAAACGGTGATGTGCAAATAGTGGGTAAAGTAGCCGAAACAGGCAATAAAGTTACCGAAGGCATGGACGATATGTTTGGCATTCATGTGAAGAAATTTGATGAGCGCGTGGTGTTTACCCAAAAAGTGAAAGTGTTGAAGAATACCACCCTGAAAGGAAGCGTGGAATACATGGTGTGTGATGACAGCCGCTGCCTGCCACCCGATGTGAAAGAGTTTGAGTTTACGCTCACAGCCACAGCAAGCAAGCAAGAGGTGTTGCCTGTTGATAATAAGAACCAAGAGCCAAGAACCAAGAATCAAGAAAATACAAACACACCCCTACCCCTCTCAAGAGGGGAAAACAGCCATCAAGATAACCTCGCAACTCCCAACTCTCAACTCTCAACCGACAACTCCCCACCCTCAACTCCCGACCCCAACCTCTCAACTCTCAACTCTCAACTCTCAACTTCTAAATTCGGCTCGCCCATAAAAAACTGCGGCACAGAAATCACCGAAACTAAAAATCAAACGCTGTGGCAAATTATTGTGCTTGGCTTTTTGGGCGGTTTGATTGCCTTGCTTACACCCTGTGTTTTCCCGATGATTCCATTGACGGTTTCGTTTTTTACTAAAAGAAATGAAAACCCCGCGCGCGGCAGAATCGAAGCGTTGTTGTATGCGTTCAGCATTGTGTTTATTTACTTTTTAATCAGCGTTCCGTTTTTGGTTTTCAATATTTCGCCCGATACGCTGAATGAAATTTCGACAGGCGCACCGCTCAATATTTTCTTCTTTTTAATCTTCGTAA
>CAZSEG010000169.1:0-3092 GCA_964605875.1 uncultured Chitinophagaceae bacterium | reverse complement strand
CCTGCCAAGTTTTATTGCCAACAAAGCAGACAATGCCTCCAATGTAGGCGGGGTACTCGGCATATTTTTTATGGCAGTTACGCTGGCTATTGTTTCATTTTCCTGCACAGGTCCTATACTCGGTTCGCTGTTGGTTGGCGCATTGACTTCCAGCGGAGGCAAATTGAATTTGGTTGCCGGCATGAGCGCCTTCGGTTTGGCTTTGGCGTTGCCTTTCGGCTTGTTTGCTTTCTTTCCTCAAATGCTGAAATCGCTGCCAAAAAGCGGTGGCTGGATGACGACCATAAAAGTAATTCTCGGCTTTTTGGAATTGATTTTTGCGTTTAAGTTTTTATCCAATGCCGACCTTGTAATGCACTGGGGGATTTTAAAATATGAAGTGTTTCTTGCGGTGTGGATTATCATTGGCATCGCCATGTTTTTGTACCTCATCGGCAAGATTCGTTTTCCGCACGACCACCCTTCAAAAATCATCAACAAAACGCGGTTGGTTTTGGCAGGCATGAGCGCAGTTTTTGTGCTTTATACCGCAAGCGGTTTGTTTGGAAATGAACTGAGATTTTTCAGTGGTTTTCCACCTCCGAAATTTTACTCTTTGTTTCAACAAGAAACTAAATTTCATCCTTCGTCAGATTATGAAAATGCCTTGAAGCAAGCCAAAGCGGAAGGCAAGCCGGTGATGGTGGATTTCACCGGATGGGCTTGCGTGAACTGCCGAAAAATGGAAGAAAACGTTTGGACAGACCTTGAAGTTTACACCCGCCTGAAAGAAAAATATGTTGTGGTAAGTTTGTATGTGGACGACAGAAAACCACTGCCCGAAGCAGAACAATACATCAGCAAATTCAGCGGCAAAAAAATTAAAACCGTGGGCAACAAATGGAGCGATATGCAGGCGACATACTTCAACAGTAACACGCAGCCGTATTATGTTTTGATTTCACCTGACGAAAAACTGCTTACGCCTCCGGTGGGTTACACGCCCGAGAAAAACGATTACATCAAATTTCTTGATTGCGGCTTGGATGCCATGAAAGGTTTGAATGCAATGGCGGTGGAATAGAAACCGTAATTTTTATGCTTTAAAAATTTCACAACCGCTTTTGCTTATGTTTGATGCCAATAAAAAGTGGAATGGAATTCATAGATTTTGAAAGCCTTCAAAAAAGGCAGAGTGAAATTGAAAATGATTTCCGTGCAAAAAAGCCTTTTAAGTATGTGGTGGTTGAAAATTTTTTCAAACCCGAAGCGGCTGAAATAATTTATAAAAACTATCCGGTGATTGAAGATGGAATGTGGGATGGAACAACTTACATCAATCAAAAAAACAAGTTTAAAAAATCGGAGTTTGAGGCAGGCTCGGTGATGCAGCGGGTTTTTGATGAATTAAATTCGCCCACATTTCTAAAGTGGCTGGAAGAAGTTGCTGAAATAGGAGAGCCATTGATTGCTGACGAAGAACTTTTTGGCGGTGGCTTACATCAATCTGTAAACGGTGCATTTTTGAATGTGCATGTTGATTTCAATATGCACCCGAAAACAAATTACCACAGGCGGTTGAACGTGCTGATTTACATGAACAAAGACTGGAAGGATGAATACGAAGGGCATCTGGAGCTTTGGGATTTATCGGACGGTAAAAAAAATCAGTTAGGTAAGTACGCGCCACATTTCAACCGTTGCGTGATTTTTGAAACCAACGAAATTTCTTTTCACGGGCATCCAAAGCCGCTGAACACACCAAAGGATGTAAACAGAAAATCTATTGCCACTTACTACTATACCAAAACAAGACCTGCACACGAAATTGCAGGCGACCACAACACGATTTATGTAAATACAGAAGGTGTGTCGGGTAGTTTGAAGCGTTTTACATCGGGCGTAAAAGCCTTTTTGGAAAGGATAAATGCAAAGTAATTTCTATCCACAACACGTTTACACATTTTGAAGCAATAGTTTTTCGCGCGGTTACTTTTGCACAAAAATTTATATGGCTTCTGTTGACGAATTGAAAAAAATTGCCACGCAAGTGCGCAGAGATATTGTGCGCATGGTTCATGCACCGCAAAGCGGACACCCGGGCGGTTCGCTGGGCTGCACCGAATTTTTTGTTGCCTTGTATTTTGAGGTGATGAAGCACGACAAAGCATTCAATATGGATGGAAAGGGCGAAGATGTTTTCTTCCTTTCCAACGGGCATATTTCTCCGGTGTTTTACAGCACATTGGCACGTAGCGGATATTTTCCTGTAAGCGAATTGGCAACTTTCAGAAAGTTAGATTCGAGGTTGCAGGGGCATCCTACTACACATGAACATTTGCCCGGAGTGCGCGTAGCATCAGGCAGTTTGGGTCAGGGTTTAAGCGTTGCCGTTGGTGCAGCTTTAACTAAAAAATTAAATGGCGATAACTCATTAGTGTTCTCGCTGCATGGCGATGGAGAGTTTCAGGAAGGACAGATTTGGGAGGCGCTGATGTTTGCCGCCCACAACAAGGTAGATAACCTGATTACAACCATAGATTACAACGGGCAGCAGATTGACGGCACAACAGATAAAGTTTTATCACTCGGAAACCTGCGCGCAAAAATTGAAGCCTTCGATTGGGAAGTTTTGTGGTTAGAAAACGGTAATGATATTCAGGAAGTGATAAAAACTTTAAACGAAGCAAAAGCCAAAACCGGAAAAGGAAAGCCTGTTTTCATCATTATGAAAACCGCCATGGGCGCGGGTATTGACTTTATGGTAAACGACCACAAATGGCATGGCGTGGCTCCCAACAACGAACAATTAGAAAGAGCTTTAGGGCAACTGGAGGAAACGCTGGGAGATTATTAGAACCCAATTTTACAGCAACTTCTCAATTGCCTTGATAACCTTGCCGGCATCGGGCTTGGTGATGGGCAGATAATAGTCCGCAACCATACCTTCTTTATCAATCAGATACTTTTGGAAGTTCCATAGCGGTGCAAAACTCACCTTGCCGTTTTTCGATTTGTCGGCAAGAAATTTGAAAACGGGATGCGCCTTTTCGCCACGCACATCGGTTTTCTCCATGATGCGAAAACTTGCACCATAATTGAGTGCGCAAAAC
>CAZSEG010000168.1:0-6160 GCA_964605875.1 uncultured Chitinophagaceae bacterium | reverse complement strand
AGACGAGGCGCAAAGGCTGTTTCATCTTCAAATTTTCAAATCATCTCATCTTCAAATCAATGTTATCAGCGTTCTGTTACTTAAATATATTCTCCCCACCCCTTGCAATTACACAAAACTTATTCATATTTGCAGCGCGAAAGGAAGAGGGGACAGAATGTCCCCTTTTATTTTGCCCGTAAGAATGGAAGTGAAGGAACAGATTGCGCAATGGTTACAGCCACAACTCGAAGAAAAGGATGCTTTTCTGGTGGATGTGAAAGTGTTGCTGGGCGGCAAAAAGTTGGAAGTGTATGTTGATACCGATAAAGGCATAGACATATTAACTTGTGCCGAACTGAGCCGCGTGATAGAAAAACATTTGGACGGTGCAGGTATTGTTCCCGAAAATTACACTTTGGATGTCAGCTCACCCGGCATCACCAATCCGCTGAAAGTTCCCCGTCAATATAAAAAACGCATTGGCAGAATTTTGGAAGTATGGCAGCATGACGGAACATTTATAGAAGGCATATTAAAAGAAGCTACCGACACTAATATTATTCTTGAAAAAGTAATAAAGGAAAAAAAGAAACCTAAAAAGAAAGACCCCCAACCCGAACCCGAAACACCTGCAACACACACTGTCAAACACAGCGATATAAAAAAAGCATTGATACAATTAAATTGGTAAAACAGTATTATGAACAGCATTGAATTGATTGATTCGTTCTCGGAGTTTAAGCAACTCAAAAACATTGACCGCCCGACCATGATGAAGGTGTTGGAAGATGTTTTTCGCTCTTTGTTAAAGAAAAAATATGGCGAAACCGACAACTTCGACATTATCGTAAACACCGATAAAGGCGACTTGGAAATCTGGCATCGCAGAACAATTGTGGAAGACGGAGCGGTTGAAAACCCTTACGAGCAAATCGCACTTTCCGAAGCAAAGAAAATTGAAGACGATTTTGAAATAGGCGAGGAAACTTACGAAAAAATTGAGATGGAAAGTTTCGGCAGACGCTCGGTTTTAGCCGCCCGTCAAACGCTTGTAAGCCGCATTTTAGACTTGGAAAAAGATGAAGTTTTCCGCAAATACAAAGATCGTGTAGGCGAAGTGGTAAGCGCGGAAGTTTATCAAATCTGGAAAAAAGAAACCCTGCTTTTGGACGAAGAAGGCAATGAGTTGTTGCTTCCCAAAACCGAAACCATTAAAATGGATTTCTTCAAAAAAGGAGAAACCGTTCGTGCAGTTATCAAGCGTGTGGATTTGCGCAACAACACTCCCGTAATTATTCTTTCCCGCACAGATTCTTCTTTCTTGGCTAAGTTATTAGAGCAGGAAGTTCCCGAAATTTTTGACGGCTTGATTGTTATTAAAAACATCGTGCGCGAGCCGGGCGAAAAAGCCAAAGTGGTAGTAGAATCTTTTGACGACCGCATTGACCCTGTGGGTGCTTGCGTTGGTGTAAAAGGCTCACGTATTCACGGCATTGTGCGCGAGTTGAAAAACGAAAATATTGACATCATCAACCACACCACCAATTTGAATTTGATGGTGCAAAGAGCCTTAGCTCCGGCAAAAATTTCGTCAATGGACATCAACCAGGATCGCAAACGCATTTACGTTTATTTAAAACCCGACCAGGTAAGTTTGGCTATCGGCAAAAAAGGCGTGAACATCAAACTTGCAAGTAAACTGGTTGGTTACGAACTGGATGTTTACCGCGAAGGCGATGAAGTTGGTGATGATTTCGATATTGATTTGGAAGAATTTAGCGATGAAATTGACCAGTGGATGTTGGATGAACTGAAAAAAATCGGTTGCGACACCGCGCGTAATGTGTTGGATTTGAGCGAAGAAGAATTGGTGCGCAGAACCGATTTAGAGGAAGAAACCATCAAGGAAATCCGCAAGATTCTTGAAGCAGAATTTCAAGACAAATAAAACTATGGCAACAAGCCCACTTCAATCCTGCAAAGCGATGTATAACTGTATGTAGATTTAATTTTCACATATTATCTCGCTTATTGTTTCCGGCAGGAAAGAAGTTTTTCATTAACAGGAAGCAGGGAGAAAAATATGTCAGAAATTAAAGCAATACGCTTGGCAGCCGCTGCCGCACAATACAATGTGGGCTTGGATAAGATTATTGAACACCTGAAAGAGAACAGCTTTGAGGTGGACAATAAGCCTACCACAAAGCTTTCGGTAGAAATGGTTGAAGTGCTTGAAAAAGCATTCAACAAAGACCGTGCGCTAAAGCAAGAGGCAGAAAGCATACTTGGCGAAAAACCTAAAAAAGAAATTATTGAGGCTGAAACTGCGGCTGTTGCAAAAGCGAAAGCGAAAGCAAAAGAGCGCGAAGAAGAACCGGAGTTGATTATTACAACAAACACTGTTTCTGCTCCGCCAAAAGAGGACACGCCTGCCGAGAAAAAAACTGCAAAAAAGGTTGAAGTTGAAGAGCCTGTTGCCGCAAAACCGGAACCGGAAGCAACAAAAGAACAGGAAGCCGAAACCAAAAAAGGCGGCAAAGCAAAAGTTGAAGTAAAAGTAGTTGGCAAAGTAGAATTACCTGTAAAAGGAAAGAAGAAGAAAACCGAAGTTGTTGCAGAAAAAACGCCTGCGCAGGAAGAAGAAGAAGTTGAAGCAGTTCAACAGCAACCCGAAGTTATTCAGGAAGCAGAACCCGAAGCCCCCGCAGCAATTGCCAAACCGCAACCGGAACAAAAACCTGACGAAAATTTCATTACAAGAAAGAAGATAGAACTTGCCGGACCCAAAATCATGGGCAAGGTAGTTCTGGAAGATACCAAGAAAAAAGAAGACAAAAAACCGGCAGATAAAAAACCACGCGAAAAGCCGCGAGAGCGCAAGCGCATTGTGCGCAACGAGCAGCGCAAACCTGTAGAGTTCGACACAGAGCATGAAAAGAAAGTGCGCAACTTCCGCGAAAAAGAAGAGCGCAGAAAAGCAGCCGGCATACCCGACACCAAACCGGGTGGTGCAGCACCGGAGATTACCGAAAAACAAATTGAGGACAAGATTCGCGCTACAATGGCGAAGATACAGTCGCAAACATCCAAAAGCGACCGTAGCAAATTGCGCAGAGGCAAGCGCGAAGCCATTCAGGAAAAATTAGCCGCACAGCAGGAAGGCGTTGATAACAGCAAACTGCAAATCACCGAGTTTATTTCGGTAAGCGAGTTGGCGAGTTTGATGAATGTGCCGCCCGTAAAAGTTATTCAAACCTGTATGGGCTTGGGTGTTATTGTTTCCATCAACCAGCGATTGGATGCGGAAATTATTGAGTTGGTAGCATCGGAGCATGGTTTTGAAGTAGAATTTATTTCTGTGCAAGACCAATCTTCTTTTGAAGAAGAAGAAGCAGATAAACCGGAAGATTTAATCCAACGCGCACCAATTGTTACCATCATGGGGCACGTGGATCACGGAAAAACATCCCTGCTCGATTACATCCGCAAAACAAATGTGGTGGCAAAAGAAGCCGGAGGTATCACACAACACATTGGCGCGTATGAGGTTACAACCAATGCCGGAAAGCATATCACGTTTTTGGATACTCCGGGTCACGAAGCCTTTACAGCGATGCGTGCGCGTGGTGCAAAAGTTACGGATGTTGCGGTGATTGTAGTAGCTGCCGATGATGCGGTGATGCCGCAAACAAAAGAGGCAATCAACCACGCGCAAAGCGCGAACGTGCCGATGATTTTTGCCATCAATAAAGTGGACAAAGACGGAGCTAATCCCGAAAAAATAAGCGAACAACTTTCCGGCATGAATATTTTGGTGGAAGAGTGGGGCGGTAAATTTCAAAGTCAGGAAATTTCAGCAAAAAAAGGCTTGAACATTGATGCCTTGTTGGATAAAATTTTGTTGGAATCTGAAATATTGGATTTAAAAGCCAATCCGAATAAAGGCGCGATGGGTACGGTAATCGAGGCTTCATTAGATAAAGGCAGAGGCTATGTGGCAACCGTGCTGGTGCTGGCAGGAACTATGAAAGTGGGCGACATTATTGTTTGCGGTCCGTTTTACGGAAAGGTAAAAGCAATGACCGACCATACCGGAACAAAGAAAAAAGAAGCCGGACCTTCCGTTCCCGTGCAGATTCTCGGATTGAATGGCGCACCGCAGGCAGGCGAAAAATTCAAAGTGTTTGCCAATGAACAAGACGCGAAAAACCAAGCACAAAAACGTGCGCAATTAGAACGCGAAACAAGCATCCGCACCAAAAAACATATTACGCTGGATGAAATCGGCAGACGTTTGGCTTTGGGTACTTTCAAAGAACTTAACCTCATCATTAAAGGTGATGTGGACGGCTCGGTGGAAGCCCTTGCAGATTCATTGCTGAAATTATCTACCGATGAAATTCACGTGCGCGTGATACACAAAGGTGTGGGTCAGATTTCCGAATCGGACATCAACCTTGCTGTGGCATCGGATGCGATTGTAATAGGCTTTAACGTTCGTCCTTCGCTGAACGCTAAACGCATTGCAGAGAATGAAAATATCGAGGTGAAATTATACTCCATCATCTACAACGCCATCGAAGAAATTAAGAGCGCGATGGAAGGTTTATTGGAGCCTAAAGTGGAAGAAAAAGTTATCGGTAACATCGAGGTTAAGCAAGTATTCAACATTACAAAAGTGGGAACTATTGCAGGTTGCTACATGAAGGATGGCAAAATTTACCGTAACTCGAAGGTGCGCGTAATCCGCGATGGCATTGTGATGCACACAGGTTCTTTAGTTGCTTTGAAACGCTTTAAAGATGAGGTGAAAGAAGTTGTTTCCGGTATGGAATGTGGTCTTCAAATCAAAGATTACCAGGATATACAGGTGGGCGATTTAATCGAGGTGTTTGAAGAAATTGAAGTGGCAAGAAAGCTGTAAAAGCTATTCATCAGATACAAAAGAAAAGCGGGTGGTTCGTTGCCGAACCACCCGCTTCTGTTCGGTTAACTTTCATGTACAACTTCAATTTGAGCCTTGATAATTTTCCTCCACTGCCAATAACCATACACCGCCAGCAAACTAAAAGCGATGTACAAACCGACAGTCGGCTGCATTGATTTTAATGAATACATAATGGCTGCGGCAATGTCAATCACAATCCACAGCAACCAGCTTTCGATGTATTTACGCGCAGTCATCCAAGTGGCGATGAAACTAAAGGCTGTAACTCCGGCATCTAAAAAGGCGGTGTTCTGTTTCAATACCATCATTGAAAACCAGCCGAGCAAAGCAGTTAAAACTGCTCCGCCAAGCAATAAACAGCATAATAATGTTGAATTGATTTTTGAGATATTTGTTCGTTTTCCATCCTCTTTTTTGTTCCATAAAAGCAGCGCGTAAACTGCTACAGCAACGTAATAGATTTGCAACACTGCATCATAAATCAGGTTGGATTTATAGTTTAAATAAACATAGACAGCAGAACCCAATCCTCCCGCAACCCAACACCATTTAATTTGCTTGGATGCAAGAATTACATAAACGAGCGAAAGAAAAACGGCAAGGTATTCTAAAGCAGACATGAGTTATGAGTTATGAGTTATGAGTTGTTCATGCCGATAATCAATAGTAAATCTGTAAATAGTCAATTGTCAATAAAACCTTTCACCTTTTTCCGCTTTATCGCGCAATAATTGTGCGGGTGTAAATCTTTCGCCTGCTTCTTTTACCAACGACTCCTGAATTGCCAAAGCCTTTGCTGCGCCTAAAAAATCCAAGTAGCGGAACGGACCTCCTTTGAACGGAGGAAAGCCTATGCCGAAGATTGCGCCCACATCGCCATCCAACGGGTTTTCAATGATGTTTTCTTCCAAGCACAAAATACATTCATGAATCATGGCAAAGCCAAGACGGTTTTGAATCTGTTCTTCGGTATAATTTTTACGTGCAGGGTTGCCAAAGAATTGGTAAACAGATTCGTCAATACCTTGCTTTTTGCCTGTTTCATCATACTTGAAAAAGCCTTGTTTATTCTTCTTGCCCATGCGCCCCGCTTCAAACATTTTTTTTACCACATCGGTAGTTTTCGCGCCTTTACGTTGCTTGTAATATTCAATCAACTCCCCGCTCATTACGTGTGCGCCAACGTCCAAACCAACTTCATCCAACAAGGTAACGGGACCAACAGGAAAG
>CAZSEG010000167.1:1047-6188 GCA_964605875.1 uncultured Chitinophagaceae bacterium | reverse complement strand
CTTCCGTTTTGTCGCTACCTGCGCCTGAGTCGGAATGCCCGCCTAAGAGATAGCCCCCGTCTGCGGTTTGTTGAAGGGAGTAAAGCTGGTCATTGTCGCTGCCGCCAAATCTTTTGTCCCATTCCTTTATTCCGTTTTCGTCAATTTTTACCACCCAGTAATCATTGTCGCCCCGAGAGCCATCCGTTTTGTCACCACCTGCGTCTGAGTTGGAATACCCGCCTAAGATATAGCCCCCGTCTGCGGTTTGTTGCAGGGAATAAAGTTCGTCAGTGCCGCTGCCGCCAAATCTTTTGTCCCATACTTTTGTTCCGTTTTCGTCAATTTTCACCACCCAATAATCTGCGACTCCCCGCGAGGCTTCTGTTTTGTCTCCGTTTGCGCCTGAGTTGGAATACCCGCCTAAGATATAGCCCCCGTCTGCGGTTTGTTGAAGAGAACGAAGTTGATCAGGGAAGGTGCCACCAAATCTTTTGTCCCATTCCTTTATGCCGTTTTCGTCAATTTTTACCACCCAATAATCTGCGCTACCCCGCGTACCTTCCGTTTTGTCGCCATCTGCGCCTGATGCGGAATACCCGCCTAAGATATAGCCCCCGTCTGCGGTTTGTTGAAGGGAATAAAGAACGTCATGACCGCCACCGCCAAATCTTTTGTCCCACTGCTTTGTTCCGTTGCCGTCAATTTTCACTACCCAGAAATCTGTGTTTCCCCGCAAACCCTCCGATTTGTCGCCACCTGCGTTTGAGGTGGATGAACCGCCCAAGATATAGCCCCCGTCTGCGGTTTGCCGGAGGGAGTAAAGGTCGTCATTGCTGACGCTGCCAAAGCGGAAATCCCATTGCTTTGTGGGCGGGGTTTGGGCGGAAAGCCCGCCACCCCAAAGCCCTAAAAGAAGGAAAAGAGCCGCTGAGAGTAAAGTGCGTAATGCCGGGGCAGAAAAGAGTGCCATTTTCTGAAGAAGTTTGTTTCTGTAACCGCCAAACCATTTTTGGGAGTTGAGGTAGCTTTTTGTCATATACATTTAATATTGTTTTTGCCTACTCTGAAAAGCATTTTCGGCTTCCTGCTTTTTTCGGCAGCAAGTGTATCTCCCTTTTTCGCAAGCAGGATATTTATGGGACAGAATGCCCCTTTTAGGGATAGAAGGCAGAAAATAATAAAAAACGCAGACTTTTTCGGCAGGAGGAGGAGTGTCAGAGCAGGAGTTTTATTCCTTCTGTATAATTTCCGGAAACAGGGATTTCCTTACCGCCAACAATCACATTTTTGCTGTTGAATTTTTGCACCCTGTTTTTGTTTACGATATATGCTCTGTGGGTTTGTATAAAGAAAGAAACGGGAAGTTCTTCAAGGATTTTTACAATGGTGGAACGAAGTTTATATACCTTTTTGTTGCTGTGAAACAAGAGATAATTTCCGTCAGATTCTATGTAATCAATTTCATCTAAAGCCAGTTCCACATTATATTCTCCGTCTTTTACAATAAGAAAAGGTTTGCGCTTTTTCAGGTTAAAAGATTGCCTGATAGCAATTTCTACCGAAGCAATCAAATCGCTGTTTTTGAACGGTTTTGTAAGATACGAATAAGGTGAGGTAGAAATAGCCTGCCCTATCATTTCCTGATTTTCATAAGCCGTGAGATAGATAAACGGAACAGAAAATTCGTCTTTTATTTGCTGACCAAGCGTGATGCCATCTTGTTCATCTTCGCCAAGATTGATGTCGAGGATGGCAAGTGTTACCGGTTCTTTTTTCAGAATTTCCAAAGTTTCTTTTGCGTTCTTGGCTTCCAAAACACGGTAGTTGTTTTCTGCCAATACTTTTTTGGTAAGTCGTCTGTTCAGAAAATTGTCTTCTACCAGTAAAATCGTTTTTTCTTCCATATCATTTAAAATACACCATCAATTCAAATCCGTTGTTGTGTTTGCTTTCGGTTGTTCCGTCTAATTGGTCAATCAGCCCTTTTATGATTTCCATTCCCAAGCCTTTTTCGCTTGTTTTATTAAAGTCAAAACCACTGCCGTTGTCAGCATAATACAGTTTGTTTTGTCCCGAAATGTCGTCTTTTGTGATTTCGATATGAATGATGCCGATGCTGCGTTTTTTGAAAGCGTGCTTCATACTGTTGCTTACAAGTTCTACAATGATTAAGCCCACCGGGAGTGCTTTTTCGATGGAAATTTTTTCGATGTCGCACTGGATGTTGAGCGTAATTTTCTTTTTGTGGTTGTCGTAAGAATCTTTTACGAGTTCCGAAAGTTCGGTAACGTATCTTTTCAAATCCACCTCATTTACACTCTCTGCAACATTCAGCTTTTTGTGCAGCAATGCCATAGAATGGATGCGGTTTTGGTTTCCCCTGATGAGCTCGTCTATATTATTGAAATCAACAGATTCTTTCTGAATTTCGAGAATGCTGATAACGTGTTGCAGGTTATTTTTTACGCGGTGCTGCAATTCGGAAAGCAGCACTTGTTTTTGCTCTAAAGTTTTGGTGAGTTCGCCAAGCTGTTTTTTGATGATTTTGTTTTGGCGGTTTTTCTCTTTTATGACCGCTTCTTTTTTATCGTTTTGGTATTGTTCTTCTAAGCGTTTGGTATTGTAAAGTTCTTGTGCTTTAAGTCTGTTTATTTCATCGTTACAGGCAATTTCCAGATAATGATAAGCGGAATCGAATTTGCCAAGTGCATATAATATTTTCGCTCTTTGTTTGGGAATTGTAAATTTGTAATATACAGACATTTTGTTGTAATGCACATACCCCGAATCATTATATTTCAGTGCCGTTTCCGCATCGCCATCGAGTAAATAGCTCAATGCAATATTGTAGTTCATCATTGCTGCATAGTCATAATTCCCTGTTTTTTCCCAATAGGGTATTGTTTTTAAAAAATAAGCGATTGACTCTGCCACACGGTTCAACCGTTTTTTCATGAAAAGAATACCCATTGTTATGTAAGCCTCATTAAGGTCATATTCATTGTGGTGTTTTTGGGCATATTGTATGGCTTTCTCATTATAATGAACTGCCGATTCAAGGCTGCCTTTAAAACCCAGCTTCAGAAGCCGCTGCCTTTGTTCGGTTGTCATTGGCATGAATGGATCTTCGACAAGGCGGGACAGCAATGCGTATCTTATCAAAATAGTGCTGTGCAAATCTTCCAGCTTATGTTTATTGCACAGATTAGATGCATTATTCAAATACCGGTAAGCCAAATCATAATTGTTTGCTTTCTCGTGGTTGAAAGCAATCCTGATATTCGCGCGGCAGGCAAGCCTGTGTAATTTGTTTTTTTCTGCCTTGTCCAGCACTTCCAGAAACAAAGGCAGCGCATCTGTATGGTTAAATTGATTGTCTATAATAAGCCCTTGTTGCAGCCTTACTTTCAGGCGTTGCTCCAAATACTTTTTACTGCCGTATTCTTTGTTTAAAAGCCGGTATAAGCTATCGGCTTTTTCTTTGGCTTTGTCAAATTGGTTGTATTCAATAAGGCTGTCAATTTTTTCAATTTCTCTGTCCACAGAAAAATCCTGCGCCATTGCCGAACGACCGGAAAGCAGTGAGAATAAAACAATATACCTTTGCAAGTGATTAAGAATTAATGGTTTCAAAATTTGTTACGCTAAATGGCGAACTAAATAAAAGCAGATTGTTTTTTAATAACTTATTTCAACTTCCTGTTGTTTGGGCGCAAAAATGTTGGCGATATTTTTGCAGGAATAATTTATGGGACAGAAGGAAGGTTTTAGGGACAGAAAGTTTTTTTGGAAGGCAGGTGATAACATCAACTGTGGCTAAACGCCAATCTGCCAACCGTTTTTGGAAACTGTAACAATCTGAATGATTCTATGAATTTTATTTTTCCTTAGTTCGCAGCGCAAAAGCATCAACAGTATTTTTCATTAACACAATCAGCAGATGATTTTCATTTTCATTGTTCTGTTTTATATGCTGGGCATTCGCATCGGCACATTTTTTATTTTTAAAAAGCATGGCATCGAAGGATGGAAGGCATTTGTGCCTGTGGTGTGCAGCAACGAATGGCAAAAGCTGATTGACAAACCGCAGTGGTGGACTTTCATGTTGTTCATTCCCGGGGTGAATCTGTTTTACATTGCTTCTCAGCTTACGGAGTTGAGCAGTGCGTACAACCGCTTCGGTTTTTTGGAGCATATCGCAGCGGTTTTGCTTGCTCCTTTTTATTTAATATGGTTGGGCGTAAGCAAGCAAAACTGGGTAGGACCCGGTGGCGCAAAAATACACCGCAGTGTAGTGCGCGAATGGGCTGATGCTATTGTGTTTGCAGTAGTTGCGGCTTGGTTGATAAGAACTTTTGTGGCAGAGGCATATACTATTCCCACGGGTTCTATGGAAAAGACTTTGCTGATTGGCGATTTTCTTTTTGTGAGCAAAATGCACTACGGAGCGCGTGTGCCGATGACACCGCTTGCAATTCCGTTTTTTCATCATACTATTCCTATGTTGAATACGAATGCGTATTCGGAGTTGATAAAGTTGCCTTATATGAAGTTGCCTTCGTTTCAAAAAATAAAGCGAAACGATATGGTGGTGTTTAACTTCCCTGCGGGCGATACCGTTACCAAAGAATTTGAAAGCGCGCAACCTTATTACGACCTTGAAAGGCAGATGGGCAGGGCGACTGTGTGGCAACAATATAAGGTGATTACGCGACCGGTGGACAAGCGCGAAAACTACATCAAACGTTGCGTTGGTTTACCGGGCGATAAGTTGGAAGTGCGCGAAGGAGTTTTGTATATCAATGATGAGTTGGCTTTTCAGCCCACAGGATTGAATACACCTTATCTGTTGATTGCCAATGCCGATAAAAGTATTTCGCCCGAAGAAATGAAAGACTTTGGCATTGAAATAAGAGGACAATTGGAGCAGCCCGGGCATTATGTAATTTTGGTGAGTAAGACAGAAGCAGAAAGATTTTCAAAACATCCTTTTGTAAAATTATTGAAGCCGTGGAGTTACGATAAAACTCAGGATATGGGTTGGACGCTTTATCCTAACAGCCAACGCTATTCTCATTTCAACATTGATAATTACGGTCCGATTGAAATTCCCAAAAAGGGAAAAGTTATTCCTTTAAACGACAGCACGTTTGCTTTTT